>CAZOEM010000665.1:0-2001 GCA_964578735.1 uncultured Halobacteria archaeon
CCTCCAATACCCGTAGCCGCATCAAGTGCGATAGAACCTGTTGGAATTACACCTGCAGCAATGTGTATTGCCCCCTGCCCCATCCTCATGATTGTACCCTTTCCAAATTGTTTTTCTATTTGTTTAAGCGCAAGGTCTAATGCTTTTTCTTTATCATTATTGCTCATTTTCCCTCCTTAGTTATGCGATATAATTCTTTGAAATTCATAAAAATCAACAATTCGTTCTAATTTTTTCTTTATAGCACATAAGAATATGAGTGTCAATAGGATTTTTCAAATCCTGATTTTTTAAGGAAAAGAAATAATTTGTGAAAAAGTTAACAAAAGACTTGACAAGAATATTGATGTTTAGTATAGTACTATGGTTTTTTTAAAAGGTGAGGATGAAGGCACATTTATGGAGAAAATAAATATTAATGAAATTACGGGTGAAGAGCAGGCAAAGATAGCCACTCTTTCACTTGAAAATCAGTATTCTTGTTACCAATGCGGGAAATGTTCTGCAGGATGTCCGTCAGCTCCATTTATGGATTTACTTCCCAACCAGGTATTGAGACTTCTTCAACTCGGAAAAGTCGAGAGAATTCTAAAGACGAATACTGCTTTCGCCTGCTGCTCCTGTTTTGTCTGTTCTTCAAGATGCCCCAAGGGGATAGATGTTGCGGCTATTATGGAATCCCTAAGGCAGGTATCTTTGCGAGCAAAGAAAGATGATTTTGAACTAAAAAATGTCGATCCTGAAGAATTAGAGAAAACTCCTCCTATACTTCTTGTTGGAACTTTCAGGAAGCTCACTTCTTAGGAAATATGGAAAAGATAAAATATTATCCCGGTTGCACAGTAAAAACGACTGCCCAGCATTTTGAGATATCGGCAATTGCAGTTCTTGAAAAACTGGGGATTGAACTGGATGAACTAAAAAGATGGACCTGCTGTGGAACAGTATATTCACTAACCTCCGATGATATTATACACCAGCTTGCTCCTGTTAGAAACCTCCTCAGAGTAAAAGAAGAAGGTGGGAGTGAGGTTGTTACATTGTGTTCAATGTGCTACAACACACTCAAGAGGGCAAACTTGCTTATTCAGAAAGATATTGAAAAGAAGGATAAAATAAAGGATTTTATGTACAAAGAAACTGTAAAATATGACGGAGATGTTAAAGTCATTCATCTACTCGAATTATTGAAAAGAATTGGGTTCAATAAGTTAAGGGAGCAAGTAAAATTTTCTCTAAGAGGTTTGAAAGTTGCTGCATATTATGGATGTATGCTTCTTAGGCCCGAAGAGGCAGCAATAGATGATATTGAAGAACCGACTATTTTTGAAGATGTAATTAATTTGACAGGGGCAGAAACAGTTCAATTTCCATATAAAAACGAATGTTGTGGAAGTTATCAGACGCTGAGGAGACCCGATATTGTTATTGAAAGAACAAGAACAATAATCAATTCTGCAAAAGCTTCTGAAGCAGATATAATTGTCCTTTCTTGTCCACTTTGTTCCTTTAACCTTGAGGCAAAGCAAAAGGATGTAGTGGAGAAGTATTTCGGTTTCAAAGGACTGCCTGTCATATATTTCACCCAGCTATTGGCGCTTGCTTTTGGTCTTGACGAAGACAAAACACGTTTTGATTTGAATGTTGTAAGCCCAATGGAAACACTCGAGAAAAAAGGTTTGTTAATAAAGAACAATGTTTGATTTCTTTGTGCATTCTTATGAATTTACCCAGTTATCAGACAGTAATTGTTCGTGAAAAAGAAAGCGAGTTTATCATAAATGAAATTGCAGAAGATTAAGGAAATTCTTAATGCAGAGCTGGTGGCAGGAGACAGTGATTTGAATGAAGAGGTTAAGATGGCAGGTGGTTCGGATCTCATGAGTGATGTCTTGGCATTTATGAAATCAGGTTCCTTACTGTTAACTGGTCTTGTGAACCCTCAGTCTGTACGCACTGCAGAAATGGCTGACCTAATTGCCATTTGTTTTGTTCGTTCAA
>CAZOEM010000666.1:0-1992 GCA_964578735.1 uncultured Halobacteria archaeon
AATCATTGTGTTGGATAGTATAAAGTCTTATCAGCAATAAATTTATAGGGGGGGGTGAGTAGTTACGTTAAAAATTTGGTTGAGAAGCCAGATAAGGAAAAAGCGACGTCAAATCTTGCAGTTGTTGGAAGATATGTTTTAACTCCAGAGATTTTCGATTGTATTAGGGAAGTTAATCCGGGTTATAATGACGAGATTCAACTAACAGACGCTTTAAAGCTGCTGTTAGAGAGTCAGAAGATATATGGAAAGAAAATTGAAGGAAAAAGATACGATATTGGGGTCCAGTTAAGTTATGTTAAAGCGATACTAGATTTTTCTCTGGGAAGAGAGGATTTAAAAAATGAGATTGGGCAATATTTGAAGCGTAAATATGTGTAGTACTAAACTCTTAGCATGCCCTTCAAAAATTCATATTCATCCTTTGTGAACCCTCTTAACAAAATTAAAACCCCAAAATAGACCATAGCACCAACCCCAATAGAAATCACGATGTCAACAGCGCCAATCGGATTCAACTTCCAAACCACAAAAGCCATGATAACCGAGGATGTCAAACTCTTCAGAATAAACGTAAAATCAATGTCATAAGACACCCTCTTAAAACTAATCACACTAATCACAAGCAGATGAACCGCAAACGTTACTAAAGTAGCGATTGCAGCACCCACAATCCCCATCAGAGGAACTAATATTATATTCATCACCACATTAATCGAAGCAGAAGCCATGTATATCAACCCCACTTTCTTCGTTTCCTTAAAAAGGTTCAGAACATGCGTATTGATAGAACCGCAGCAAAATAAAACGGTCGTCAATGCTACAATCGAAACCACCACTGCCCCCTCAACAAATTCTGATGTCGCCAGTGTCACCAATAGAGATTTAGAGAGAACCGAAAGCCCCCAAAAAGATGGGATTGCAAACATCAGAAAAAATTTAAGTGAATACTTAAGATGAGTTTTCAGTTCCTGAATTTTATTATTTACATAACAGTGCACCATTGCAGGAAAGAGAGTGCTTGATAACGGAGCATAAAACAATACTAATAAACCACCCAAACCATACGATGCAGAATAAATCCCCACTGCATCAACACCCATAAAATATCCGATGACATACCGGTCTCCAAGATTAATGAGCCAGTAACATATTGCAGTGGGGAGTAATGGCAGAGTATAAGGCAAGTAACTTTTTACAATAGAAAAATCTGGAGTGAGAAACTTAACATCGGATGTAACCCCTAAAAATCCAAGGGTGGTGGTAATTAATCTGACTATCAAAAGAGAAATAATTGCACCATACAACCCAAAACCAGATAATACAAGATAAGCGATCAATATAACCTCAGCCACTGTCTGCAAAATCAAAAAACTCGAGTATCTTTTCATCTGTTGAAATGCCGTGAAATAATTGATCAATAGCTGATCGATTGCCGCCAACAATATCAGAAATGATGAAATCTTAATATATAACGCGGCATCAATGCCTCCAAAGACTGCTACTGCAAGAGGTTCAGAAAGAATAAATATCAAGAATGATGCTATGAATGCTATTGCTGCCGTTATTGTAAAAAATAGAGGATAAACCTTTGCCAATCGTTTCCTTATCTTTTTCCGGACCCAAAAACCTGAGGATTGCATAACTCAATCCCAATGTACAGAATGGTGCAAGCAGGGATATTGTAGCCCAGATTTGGGACCAGATACCATAGCCAGCCGCACCCAATGTCTTCGTCAAGATTGGAAGTAGAATTAATCCACGGAGATTGATAATTAAATTCGTGATTCCTACGAGCCCCACACGCTGTGCGAACAGTTTGTATTCGAACATTTGTTATTCCTAAGATCTATAAGCATATCACAGTTTTCTTTTTCGGAATTTATTTCATTGAAATAGGCAAATAGGCAAAACGAAGGAAGTTATGGCAACGTTGGAAACATTCAATACTTCTTCCTGTATATTTCATCATGATGTCCCAAATCAAGAAAT
>CAZOEM010000667.1:0-1992 GCA_964578735.1 uncultured Halobacteria archaeon
CTTATGATAAAATTGTGACCGCCTGAATCGTAGATACCTTTATATAGTGAAGAGAACAAATAATTAGTGAGAACATGAACGACCAGGACGGGTTTAAGGAGCAGCTTTTAGCTCAATTAAGAGAAAAGTATAAGTCGAAACTGGTAGCCGTCTTAGATGGTAAGATAATCGCAGTGGGCGAAGACCTTGAGGAAATAGCAAGTTTTATCGAAAGAAAAGAGAGGTCCAGTGAGATTAAGGGAACACCGTTCACAGATAGAAGGAGTGATGACATCTTGGCTATTAACAGTAGCATATCTTTTTAGAAGGCGGTAAAAATGAAATATGAGGTAACTCTGCCAAATTTACATGAAATCGCAAAACAGCAAATCAAAGACGATTTTATGAAAAGCATCATAGAAAGTAGAATGAGAACCCAAAAAAGTATAGAAGATCAAGGAATTTCAGTTTTGTCAGTCCTTTTGGCAGAAGTATTAAGTGGAATATTAGAGGAAAAAGATTTGCATGAGAAGATTAAGGCTGTACATAGATAGTACGATCCTCATCACCTTTGTTTTCGGTGCAAAGTTAGAGCCTGAGAGGTTTAATGATGTTTCGATACTATTCCGCTCTAAAAAGGTTGAGTTGGTAACATCGCTTTATGCACTCATAGAGCTCTATAATTATCCCATTTTTAACTTTGAGATGGAAGAAAAAGATAAGAGATTATTTGCAAAATCTGCCATTCTAAGAGTTCTTTTGACAGAAATAGAGATTGCACCAATGCTTCCAAGAGAGTTAAGATCGTATTATGGTGGTATTTTCAAAATGGATGATAGTTTAGATGTTCCTCATGCAATTTCGGCTTATGTTGAGAAATGTATCTATATCGTTACATACGACAGGCATTTTAAGATTATTGAGGACAAAATAGGGTGTAGAACTCCAAAAAAGGTTTTAAAAGATATTGAAGGATAAAACAATGGTGAATAATAAATTTAAATATGAGGAGAGCTATTAAATGCCAGCAAAGGATGCCCCGGAATTTATTCCGGGGGTGGAGAGGTTGGGGCTATAAATGAAAGTTTTTTTTTAAAAAAGAGGGAATAAGATGATCGCATGGATTAATATCTCAGTAATGATTTTTTCAGGATTGATTTTTTGTACTTTTATGTAAAAAGTGTCAGTCCGGCATCATTGGAAACAAAGATCGGAGAAGCTGCTTACAAAAAATGCACCCTTTACAGGAGAGTTGCTTCCGGTTTTATGATGATTCCACTTGCCAATTATATCATTTACCTTTTTTATCCGCTCCCTATTCCACTACCTAAAACCTTTCCCTGGGGTTGGTGGATTTCAGTTTTTATAGTAATCTTGATAGCTCTCCTCTCAGGGTATCTATTCTGGAGAGGCATGAAAGACGCGGGAGAGGAAACTATGACCCCCAAAAAAGAGCATAAGATGTATGGTGGTATTTATCAAAAAATCAGACACCCTCAAGGAGTTGGGGGAAGTTATTATTTGGTGGGTAATTGCATTTTGTCTTAATTCCCCACATTTAGTATTAATTTCGTTTATCTGGCTGCCCGTCTGGTATATTATGTTGATCGCAGAAGAAAAAGATCTCATTATTTGGTATAGAGAAGAGTACCGGAAGTATAAGAAAAATACAGGTTTTATTATACCTAAAAGAAAAAGGAGATAAATCATGGCAAAGAAAAATGGGGTGACTTAAGCTTAAGAGGAGGATAGATTATGACGACAAAACAACAAGAAAGCACCCTTCGGGTGCAAATCAATTGTTAGCTATGGCTGAGCATTGGATGGTTCCAATCAGCTAATTTACATCCAAAAACTTCGTTTTCTGTCGGGGGCCCCTTCTCATACAAGACGAGTGTCATTTTTCTCCCACAATTTGGACATTTTGGTGCCGTCAAGTAGGGCTCATAGTCCACCTACTATTGGAGTATTGGCTCCGAGGTTACTATGAGCCCCCTCACAGAACCGGACATG
>CAZOEM010000668.1:0-1990 GCA_964578735.1 uncultured Halobacteria archaeon
ATCTTCTCCATAATATCAGGTGATATGAGTATTCTCCGAATCAACATAGTAAAAAATTTTGGGTATTGAGAGGTTTAGGAATTGTACTATAACAAGTGAAATTTTATATTCCTATGTGAAATATCAGTTCCCGGATATAGAGAGTGTAGAACAGGCAATTCCCGCATATATCCAATTCCGAAATGAGTCGAAGAGGCAGTGGGCGCGTTATGGAAAAAGCTGTAGGCATTTATATCCTAAAAAACCTTTTTTAATATCAAATTATGGGTCAAGCCTCTGTTTCCAGGTATGGCACGGCGGGGGCTTTAGGAATGAACTATAGGATTAGAGGAGGTGGTACAAATGGATGATTATATCAAACACGTTAAAACCATTGTAGAGGCATTAGATATAGAAAAAGAGCCAGTCGGGGTAAAGTACACAGATGAAGACCCGGCAGTTAAAATCGAAGCGGGAAACTATACCGTATGTGGCGCGATACTGGCGGCGTCTGAGGGTAAAGTCATACTGCTTTCTGAGTATAGATGTGCCTGTTCCGGCGGGAAGACGCACCTTGGTCTCACTCAGAAGAGAGAAATACCCTGGAAGATGCTTGTTGAAGGCGAGAAGCTCTGGTTTGATGTTAAAACCGCCATAAGGTCTGGTGTAGAGGTTGATAAGATTGCAAGACCGCCCTATGGTCTTTCAAAGAGGATATTTCTTTATCCTGCTATGAAAGAGATATTTCAACCTGATCTCATCCTCATGCTTGTAAACGCCGAGCAGGCATCACGGCTCATTACCTTAAATCAGTTCTGGAATGGTAAAACGCCGTCTATCGAGATGAGAGGCTCGCTCTGCTGGAGCATGATAACCTACCCGTTTGTATCAGGGAACTTCAACCTCTCGGTGGGGGACATAAGTGCAAGGAGGATGGAACGGTGGGACCCGAATATTATGGCTGCATCAATTCCGTGGGAGCGGCTAAGAGATATTGCAGAAGCAGTTGAGTTCAGTACCGCAGGGAGGGCAAACTCGTCTGAGAAGTTTGAAATGATGATGGAGAAGATGAAGTCAAGAAGATAAATCTAGTTATGAAAAAGAATAGACTATCAAAGACGCGCCTGCTATTTCTAATATATCCTGCTGTATTTCTTGCACCTTTCGGTGGACTTACCGTACTCGCGTTGATCCCACCGCTTGAACAATACTTCACTGACGCGCCCTGGTTTATACCAGCATCTATTACAATGTACATGATCCCTTTTGCATTCTTTCAGCTCTTTTCCGGTGCGTTTTCCGACATCTATGGAAGGAGGCGCGTCATTCTTTTTGGATTATTTACCTATTCTCTTGCATCGCTACTCTGTGCATCTTCGACTACTATCGGATTATTCCTGGGTGCACGGGCATTACAGGGGCTTGGAATTGCCTTCATAGCACCTGTCATCCTGGCGGTCATCGGTGATGCCTTCGAGTACAAAGAACGTGGGCGGATAATGGGCGGATATGGCGCATCAACAACTGCAGGAACCGCATTAGGACCTTTTGTTGGTGGATTCTTCGCATTAATTGATTGGCGACTTGTATTCCTGATGTTATTCATCTTTTCGGGACTGCTTGGCCTGGTATTCCTCTTCTCTTTCGATACGTCAAAGGGCGGTGGGGAATTAAAGGATGTATTAGGGAATATAAGAGGTGTAGTTAAAAATAAGGATGTTTTACTGCTTTGTATAATTGGACTTCTCGTATTCTTCGGAAATATCGCACTGATGACGTTTTTATCCGATACACTTAAGGTCTCGGTGAGCGAGGATAAGATCGGTATTTTGTTATCCTCATTTGGATTCGTTGGGATCGCGACAGCGCCGATTGCCGGTTATCTTACTGATTTCATTGGTAGAAAGAAGATGTTGCTTATCGGATTGACCATCTTGCTCGGTGCGTTTTTGATACTTATGCAGGCAGATACATATACTGCCTTTTTCATCCCGCTTGCAATTATGGGTAT
>CAZOEM010000669.1:0-1989 GCA_964578735.1 uncultured Halobacteria archaeon
TGGAGCTCAGGCAGAAGCCGTTGGTGACAAGATGAAACAGGTGAGCCTCGCAAGACAGGTTATTGCTCTAACACATCTACATCAAATTGCATCAAAAGGTGATTGGCATATCAAAGTTGAAAAAAAAGAACAAAACGGTAAAACATATACCTATGCAAGAGTTATAACAAAAAAAGAGCGAGTAATGGAAATTGCAAGACTCATAAGTGGGGAAGAACTCACCGAGACTGCAGTGAAACATGCCAGAAAAATCCTTTCGGAGAAGAAATGAGAAAAATAGCGCCAATCCTGTCCATCATATTGCTAACTCTCATATCTTGCTGGAACCCTTTTTCCCCCAAAGAAGGTGATATGCAAGAAACTAGCCCCATATCCCTGAAAAACCCACTAAATGTCCTCAATCGAATTGTTCTTGCATATCAGAACAGAGATGTTGATCTATATATGTCAACACTGGATTCAACGAATTTCGTATTTGTTTTCGATTCAAAAGACGAAGGACTTTTGGAGTATCTGGAACAACTGGGAATTACCAACTATTCCTGGGGTTACACAGAAGAATATTTTTCAACAAAGTCTATATTTGAAAGTATGGAAGAGAAAAACATAGTAATAATCCCAATATTCAGCGGAGGATATGAGCAAACTTACGGAGATACACTTGTAGTCATAATAAGGTCCTACAATTTCGAACCACCGGTTATCGGGGGTGAAATCGTCGAAGGAACTGTAAACTTCTGGGTAAATAAATGTGAAGATGGGTTATGGAGAATTAGACGGTGGTTAGATTTTGTTAGATAGAGCTCGAAAACACATTAGCCTCTTCTGAAAAATCCTCTCTTTTTCTTAACTTCTTTTTTAATTTCCTTTTTTTCAACTTTCGGTTCCTCTTTCTTGGGCACTTGCTTTAACCTAACAAGCCCTGAAGAAACAAGACCATAAAAAACTCTTGCTGTGTTGAACTCCGTGGCTTTTGCCAGTTGCGCAATCTGCCTGATGGATCTATCTCCTGTTATGAGAGAAAGTATTTTCCATTCATCCGGAGAAAGGTTAATCTCATCAGAACTCACCTCAGGATCTTCAACAAAATCTACGAGCACTTCAACAGAAGGAATTATTTTCTCCAGCCTTTTCCATTCATCAATTTGCTTTGCAGCATCAAGTATTAGATTTTGAATCGGAATGTCCATCATTTTTTCAGGCGCCCTCTTTTCAGGGCTGAACAAAAACTTACCCTCTGACCATCTTAAAATATAATGTATGGCATCTTCTCCTGAGTTCTTCCTTGTTTTGGCAAAAACTACTTTACCGCTTTCGAAATATATTTCTCCTTTATTGTCTTTCGTTTCAATCTCCAGTGAACCATTCTTTTTCCCAAGATGTATCAATTGTAGAACATCCGTTAAATCAAAATCCTCCAAATTTCCCTGTAGAGCCAAAAAAACCTCCTTTACTTATACTTATTCAAATCCTGCAATTTTCATAGCTATACATTTGACTAACCTGTCTCAACTACTCCCATATTGTAGAATTTTCTATGTCTTTTTCTTATTAATTCTTCTGTTTCCACATCCTTAGTTTCCTTCATAAACTTCTCCATTTCCAAACCAATTAACTGTGCCGCTCCTTCTTTATCCCTGTGGGCACCATCCGGAGGTTCGGAAATAATACCGTCAACAATACCAAACTTGAACAAATCGCTTGATGTAATTTTAAGTGCTTCGGCAGCCTGAGCAGATTTACTTGCATCTCGCCACAGAATCGAAGCACAACCTTCCGGAGAGATGACTGAATACATAGCATTCTCCATAATCAGAATCTTGTCTGCAATGGCTATTGCGAGAGCACCACCACTTCCTCCTTCACCTGTAATGATTGTGAGGATAGGTGTGGGTAAAATGGCTATTTCCTTTATGTTTTTTGCAATAGCTTCCGCTTGTCCTCTTTCCTCAGCACCAATACCAGGATACGCGCCCGGAGTATCAACGA
>CAZOEM010000670.1:0-1986 GCA_964578735.1 uncultured Halobacteria archaeon
TGCAATCAGATATGTGAAGACCTCGTGCCGCTCGTTTCTCAAGGGGCCGACTGTCCTTTCCGGCGTCTGTCTCGATGGCTGCATCGCAATCGCTCTTTGTAAACGGCTGACGACAATGTGAAGCCGCACATTCACGTCAAGGACCGACACGCCGATGGCTATGTGGGCCATGGCGCCTGCGCTCGCGGCTGCAAGTTCTTTGTTTGCAATCTTTCCAAGATCCACGGTCAGCGTGTTGGCGGCTATCGCCAAGTTGCAAGCCATCGATTGGAGCGCGGACGCATTCATTGGCTGCGCTCGATAATCGTCCCGTCGTCCAGTCGGACATGATCCGGCCCGTAGGAAACGACGGCGCGCCCTTTGAGTCGCCAGATCAGGCCGCCCATCCTACCGGGGCCGGGAACGTCGAGCAGTTCGCCTGGCGTCCAAGCCCATTCGCTCTCGAAAACCCAGCCCCAGGCGTCGAGGAAGCGCCCACCACCGTCTACCGCCAGCCGCCATTCGGTCTCGGAAACCCGCATGGGCTTTTGACTATTCAGCCGCGCCCAGGCGTCGAGATAGGACGCGGAAACGCTATCGGCGCAAAGGCCAGCGCGCTCGGTGATTGCGGCTTCGTCTGGTTGCGAATTCTGCGAAAGTGGCGAATTCTCGCTTGCGCTTCGCAACGAATTCGCGGAATTCGCAACTTTCGCAACGGGTAGGTTTTCAATTTTTGCTTTCATGGCGAATAGGAGGCGGCCCACTTCTCAGCCCTCCCGAAAGATGCGCCAGGCTTCGCGCACGGGCTTGCTATCAACGATTTGGCGTCCGTCCGCGCGTTTCAGCCAGCCGTGGTCTTCTAGGATCGCCACCAATTTTTTGCGGTGGCGGCCTCGCGAACCGAGTTCGGACCGAACCGGTAGATTGCGGAAAGGCCGATGAACTCTTCGGCCCAAACCGTTTGCAGCCAATTGAGCAAGCGCTCCGCCTGCATGATATCGGGAGAAGCGCCGCCGGCATCCCAAAGCCGGACAGCCTCGTCCGCGAAATGGTCGCCGAGCGCGATTGCTCCTTCAATATGTTGGAGCTCGACGCTCTCCCGATCCAAATCTTCGAGCAGCGCCAAGACGGCGGCGATGCGCAGGATGTTTTCGGCCAGTTTGTTTGCAAATCCCCTTATCGGTTCGAACGGGCCGCCGGCCGCAAGATTGCGCTCAATGGCGTTGTAAGTCTCGATCCAAAGCGCGCGGGCGCTGTCGGAAAGCTCGATGGTTCGCGGCTTCAGATGGTTCTTGGTCCACTCCGCCAAAGGCGCGGGGGTGCGAAGCAAGCGCAGCATATGGCTGTGGTAGTCGCGCAATGCGGATGCTGTGCCGGCTTGTTCGTGACGATAAAGCCTGCCGCCTGCCGTCGAGGTCGGCGCGGAAACCAGGATGCGGGAAAGAAAACCCTGGTCGGCGCAAGCGGGATCTGACAGGAGGGCCGCGGCAACGCCGGGCTGCGCCATAAGATGCGCGGAGAATCTCTTACCTGGAAGGATTGTCGCGCCGTCAGCGCCGCGAACGCGGGTGAGCGTCGCTCCGTCCCAAAGCGACGAAAGCCCCGTGATTGTCCTGAGCTTGCTTTCCGCGGTCATGGCGTGGCCGCCGATGAAAGAGCCGCCCTCGTCGGAGAAAAGCCCAAGCGATGGCTGGCCTTGAGCAAGAAGGCGCGTTAGCCCTTCAAATGTCGGCTCGGTCGCGCGGAGGATCGGCAAGAGCGGCGCAACCGGCTCGCGCCCCAGCGCGTCGAGTGCGGATTTGATCTTGGCGAAATCGCCCTTGTTCGTTTTCTCCGCGTGAGATTTTGCAGCGTCGTATGCGCGCTTCGCGTTGGCGAATTCCGACGCTTCCTGCTCATAGGCGGCGCACAGTTCGCGTTCGCGCTCACGCACGGGTGCAAGGGCTTCACTGTCAGCAGCGCTCTTGCGCTCGCCGGTCGCGCTAATGGTTAGCAGAAAAAGTGACA
>CAZOEM010000671.1:0-1985 GCA_964578735.1 uncultured Halobacteria archaeon
TATTGATGGCCTGAGGCTACTGCGCCAGTGCTCTACTCGACGACCAGTTCATAGTGCCGGAGAAGCGGGGTAATGCCCGTGGAGGGAAGGGTCTGGCGGTTGAACCGTTGGGGTCAGGGACACATCCACCGCACAAAGAGGCGGATAAAGGATGGTAACAAAACAGGACTCATAACCTATCCTTTAAAGGGTAGGGTGGTTCTTCTGAAGAGCCGGATGAGGGAAAACCTCAAGTCCGGTTCTGTGAGGGGGCTCATAGCAGCTTCCGGGAGGAGGTGGCTATGAGCCCTACTCGACATATTCGATGTAGAGTAAGCGAGGATGCACGAAGAAAAAAAAGCTCAAAGAATATGAGGATTTACGTTGAAAAATGCGTGGAATAACGAACAGGGACTTCTCGTTAAGCAGATACAAGGATTTATGTTTGGCACTGTTAGATAGTGGCTACACGCCACTGACGGTTTATTCATATCTTGTCTTGGAGGGCAAAAGAAAAAGAATAAGAAGTTAGTTGTTCTAAGGCATGATATAGACAGCGGATTTTCGCATCATCAATGCACAGAAAGCAGATGTTGTTATAGTTTATAAGGATGCTAATCAAACATTATTGTGAGGTATAAGAGCGCTAAGACAGGAGTCAAAGATATTTATTTTATTCTATTTGTGGGCAGATTAGAGGAGCAAAAAGGATGCAGATACCTTATCCAAGCAGCAATGATTTTAATAGCGAAAACACAAAATTTCGTGATAAAAATAGTGGGTGAGGGGTCACAACGCGGGATACTGGAAAATTTAACAGAAGAGAACAATTTGGGGCATTATCTAACCTTCTTGGGTGGTGTAGGGGATAAAAAGTTGAGGGAGCTGTATTGCACAAGTGATGTATTCCTATTGCCTTCCATCTGGGAAGGTTTGCCAGTAACGCTATTAGAGGCATGGTCAGCGAAACTTCCTGTGATTGTTACAAATGTCGGGGCTATTCGGGACATCTGTGTGGACGAAAGGAGTGGGTTAATCATAAGACCTAAAGATCCGGCGAGTATAGCAGATGCTATGTTGAGACTGATCGAAGATGAGGAACTAAGGCTGAAGCTAGCTAAAAATGGTGCGGAACTTGTGAGGCATAAATTCTCTTTGGAACGTGTGCTCACGAGCACATTGGATCTGTATGAAGAAGTAATTATTTAGAATGCAAACCCAGCCAAAATCCAATTGCTTCTACGAGATGTCTGACCACAGCTTTAGGTGTCCAGTTAACCATTGCCGAAAGTTTGTATCTTCGGCGCCACATAAACCTTAAATCTAAGATACTAACGATTATTGCAAAGACATGTATTAACAGCAGATATACGTTGTTGTTATCCCCAAACACTTGCTTATGCGCGGTGCCGGCATTGCGATACAGCTTAAAAAGTTCTTTCAGGGTATAGGTATGAGAATGGAAAACCACTGATTTAGGTTCATATGCGATCTTATACCCTGCTTCTAATACTCTTTTTGACCAATCCTGATCTTCAGCAATTATGATGCTTTCAGAAAACGGGAATCTTTTCCATATATCTTTTTGTATGCAGGAACTGATATTAGAAAAGAACACGATTTTTTTTTTATATGCCTTGTTATATTTTTTATAATCGTAAATCTCTTTAATTTCCTTCTTATCTCCCCACGCCTGGGCGATATAACGAGCTTCAAAAGGGTCGCAATTAGATATTGGGATGGTTCTACTGTAAGCACCTGCGATCTCATCATCTGACCCAATATCATGGAGAAGAAAATCCAACCAGTTTTCATCTGCGGGTAATGCATCTTGTGTCAGGAACACAAGATACTTGCCCGCTGCCAAACGCGCCCCGAGGTTTCTTGTTTTTCCATGCCCAAATTCTTCAGGCTTGATTGTTATTAACCGCACCGGATATTTAGCAATAATCTTGACTTTCGCCAATAGCATAAATTTGTTCTTAATTTCTTTATTTTTATATGGC
>CAZOEM010000672.1:0-1982 GCA_964578735.1 uncultured Halobacteria archaeon
CCTTCCGAACTGCTGAAGGGGCGGATGTGTTCTGTGCTATTCGCGGGTATATCTCTACAGCGCGGAAGAACAGGTATCGTGTCCTAGATGCTATTCACGATGCGCTTAGAGGGTCTCCTTTTATTCCTTCAGTCGGTTCTATGGGATTGACGCAGGGGTGAGTAGTTACATTATTTCTTTGGAATAGAGATCAAAAAGAAATTATTTTCTGATTTGCTCTAGACATAACTACTTATTTGCTCCAGAGCCAGCATAGAACACAGAGTCATTTACGATTTACTCTCAATTCGTAATTTGGTATTTGTATAGCTAAATAAAAAAACCACAAGATTTCACAAGATTAACACAAGAACTTGGGATTATTAGGGAATAAAGTAGCTAATAGTTTAGCGAAACTATGTTAATATTATTCTTTTTCTCGTGAAAATCTGTGTAATCTTGTGGTTATAAAAATTAGCTAAACAATTCACACCCCAATCGCACCACCCTGGAAATCGCCCTTCACGTCACCCATCCGCTCTTCCATCCACCCCTCCATCTCGAGATATGCGCTCTTCAATCCTTTTATCACTTCTTCATCTGCGATCCAGAGCCCTCTTTCGTAGGCTTCTAACAACCGTCTACCCATCTCTTCCAACGCCCATGGATTGTTCTCCTCAAAGAACTCCCGCATCCTTTTATCCAAAACGAAAGTCCTTGCAATATCATCAAATATCCAATCGTCCACCTCCTGGGTGGTCGCTTCCCAGCCGTAAACCCGCCCTATCCGCTTCGATATGTCTCCGGCACCTTTATATCCATGTCGCTTCATCCCCTCTATCCACTTCGGATTCAGCAACTTAGAGCGAACAATCCTTCTCATCTCGTCTGCAAGGCTTCGGACCTCTATCTTATCCACGTCTCGCGTATCACCGTAATATGCAGAGACGTCCTTCCCGGAAATCTCTCTCGCCGCAGTTGTGAGTCCTCCGTGCGTGCCAAAGTAATAACAGCAGCCGAATAGGTCGTATTCGTCTGTAACCGTCTTATTGAAAGTCAAATCAACTGTTTTAAGCTGTGATACAAAACTATCATGCGCTTCCGCACCGAAATTGTTTTTACCGTATGCATATCCGTTCCAATGAACGAAGACATCAGACAAATCCTTCTCCTCCTTCCATGCCGATGCGTAAACTGCTAAGTTCACTCCATTGCCATACGTGCCCGGCTTACTTGCGAATATACGTGCATGTTCATTCCCAGTTGTATTTTTATCGTGCGTCTTCTCCCATGCCAATACATGCTTTCTCAAATAGTTCTTTTCTATGGGCTCATCAAGCATTGTAACCTCACGTATTGCTTCGTCTAAGAGCTCGATGCAGTTGTAAAAGCAGTCCCTTGTAATCCCACTCACCCTAATAGTAACATCTATTCGCGGGCGACCGAGCACGGCAAGAGGAATTATCCGGTACGTTTTCACCCGTCCGTCTTTCCAGACAGGCTCTACACCAATCAGGTGCATTATCTGTGCAAGCTGCTCGCCATCTGCCCACATAATGTCCGAAGCCATCCAGTACATAGCAATGTTTTCCGGAAGCTTTCCATTCTCCGCCGCATATTTCCTTAGCACACCATCTGCAAGCCGCTTACCTATCTCCCACGCAGCCTTTGTGGGTATCTTGAACGGGTCGAGCGAATAGAAGTTCCTGCCGGTTGGCAGTATCTCCGGCTTACCCCTTGTTATCAGCCCGGAGGGTCCTGGCTCGATATAGCCTGCATCAAAGCCGTGGAACAAACTCCCCATCTCATCCGATGCATCTATCCTTGCTGATATATCCAGTACCCGGTCCCTCATAGTAGAAAGTTTAGGTTCATTCTTTATCTTCAATCTATCGCCTAATATCCTTGTCGCTGCTTCTAAAGGCTCTTCTGCAGTCAAGAACGCATGAATAAGCGCCTTTGCAATATTGTCTACCTCGGCTAAAAACTCGCTTCCCGCATCT
>CAZOEM010000673.1:0-1980 GCA_964578735.1 uncultured Halobacteria archaeon
TCTGTGTCTATGATAATTATCAAAATTGGTAAATTATTTACAGGGAGTTCCCTTAAGGTAATGAACATTTTGAATCCTCATCGGCATAGCAGTCTATGCAAAGAGCTCTTCCTCGAACATCCCTAAATTCTTCAATTTCTTTGCCACATCTTGAACACCGTACTTTCTTCTCTTTCCTACCACCCTCTTCAGCCCTTTCTGCTTCCCTTTTCATCCACCTTGCCCTTCGCTCTTCTGGTGTTTCTTCCCTTTCCTGCATCATTTTCATTTATTACATTTTGTCTCTTGTTGTATATAAAGTATAACTAAATGCCCATATATGTTATTTCTTTACTAAGAAAACAATGGCTATTAAGTATATTCAAGAGGAAGTATTGATTTGAAGAGTATAAAAAACCTTACGCAAAAATGATGGAGATCATACGTACTTCGCTGACATATACCCTTTACTGGATGGCGAGAATTGTCCCGGTCATAGCAATAGGCATATTTGCAACGAGTTTTGCGGTTGACATTGGGCTAATGCGGAAATTGGACAGGTTGATTAAACCGATCTCCGGTAAAGCGAATATCAGTGCAGTATCTGCTCTTTCGGTTGTAACCTGCACGTTTAGCACTACTGCTGGTTATTCCATGCTCGTGGACGGGCTAAACGAGAAAACTATTTCTGAGCGCGAGGTAATCGCAACCACGCTAATCAGCTCTTTTCCCAGCATCCTCTCGCACGTCCTCACCTATTTCATACCCGTGGTGATACCTATTCTTGGGTTGACTACAGGAGTAATCTATGTGTGCATGGTGGGGCTCGCAGCAATCCTGAAAACCTGTTTTGGGATACTCATTGCAAGAGTATGGCTAAAAGACACGAAAAAACGTTCCGCTATTGCATCGGTCAGCCGTGATAATGCCTCCCCAGTTGTGGATAAGAAACAGGCATTGGATAAAAGCGTTAAAAGCGCATACAAGATGCTTAAAAGGATTGTGCCCACTATGTTCATCACCCTCTTTCTGGTATCCGTGGCGATGGAGCTGAACTTGTTCGATAGATTTTCTGCAATTCTGGAACCTATTACGAAGATTTTAGGGTTGGAGAGTGGAGTCGCTTTGATTAGCGCAACAGCGATTGTGAACACTACTGCAGGGATAATCCTCGCCGGTAGCCTTCTGGCGGAAGGACTGATAACGACAAAAAGTGTGCTAATCGCACTGTTCCTGGGCACGGTAGTGTCATTCTCGGCAAGATTTGCAAAACATTCTT
This sequence comes from uncultured Halobacteria archaeon, assembly GCA_964578735.1. Lineage (GTDB taxonomy): Archaea > Halobacteriota > Syntropharchaeia > Alkanophagales > Methanospirareceae > Methanophaga. The sequence goes on from CAZOEM010000673.1 coordinate 1,259, forward strand.
TACCCTTGCATGTATCGCTGTTTGGTCCTAAGTTGGGGAGCAAGACTGTTGCGATAAATGCTACTACTACGCTTGTCATAGATGTGGTATTCATAATAGTGTTACTGATATTATAGGCATTTGCACGCTAATCTTTTGCTATTAGCTGAAGAGAGATTTGAAATACAAAAGAGTCACAAGAAGGAATAATTTTTTATAATCGGACGCAGATGAACGCAGATAATCAGGATTTTAAATATAAGGTTTAATAGACGGAGGATATTATTTGAGGGAATAATTTTTTGCGTAAATCCGCGTCTTAAATTAAATAAATAGAAGTTATACCTTATATACAATCAAAAAGCAGATACGCTGTGATCTAGAATGACAAAATTCTACGAAGTAAGAAAGAGAGACGGTGCTGCGAGGATAGGGCGATTACAGCTAAGTGTAGTTACGCAAACACCGCTGATGCTCACGGTAGAGCATGCGGAAGAACTCAAAGTGTTATCTGCTGAAGATTCGAACTTTAACGATCTATTGTCGGACGAGACATGGAACGCACCACGCGGTGCAGTCCTTCTGCCCAAAGTACATCCTCTATTCACTAATAATGAAGCCCATATGTCTGCCGACTTCTTCGTGCTCGCATTCGCATCTAACATGCTCAACAGCCCACGGGATTTCGTGCACCGAGTTATTAATGCGCGGAACACAATACCGCCGGATGTAGCGTTGTGGGT
>CAZOEM010000674.1:0-1979 GCA_964578735.1 uncultured Halobacteria archaeon
GCTTGGCATAATGGTGCTTTCGTTAAACGATGGAAATATTGGGAATATGTTCTAGATATTGCTGCGGATTATATGCTGGAAAAGTGCTTGTTATAGTACACCTACTCATACCAAATTAATCTTCAAATTCTTCTGGCGTATAACATAAAAAGTCTACCTTTTGAGTTCCATCTGCTTCATACACGGACAGAATTCTGAGCCATCCCTTTGATGCTTTCCAATTTCTCGGTTTTATGCCTATTTTACACCATAACTTTAAGATTCCCTGAAGATAGTCTTCTTAACCTTTTGAATATAGTCATCCTTTGATTTTTCTGCTTCCATTGGCAGGTGAACATATTTATCCAATTTATCCTCGGTTTTATCAGATTTGCCCACTAAATTCTCGTGGAATTTTTTGAATTCTGAATTTTCATATTCCTCGCTACCACTGTCCGTTGCACTAAATAATACTTTGTATGATTCCGCCGTCTCAACTTTTTTCCAATCCCCTTTATTAAATAAACTCTCAACTATGCTTTTTATCTCGAGAAATGGTATAAAATCCGTTCGCTCTAAAAATCTTCGTAAATGCCTATTTTTTATTTCATCATTTTTTATCATATCTATCTCTTTATCACCTTTTAATTTATCACCATTCTTCAACAAATGGCGAAATATTCCCTTAGATTTCTCTTGATCTAGCTCTTTTTTAATTTTGTTATTCCCGTCACTTATTGCATCTCTCAGTATTTTCAGGCGGTCTTGCCAACAAATCGCACCCATAGGCAGCACCGCATCAATTCTACCGGGCCTCTTCGCTGCTGTATCAACCTTAGTTATATCATTCGTGGCTAATATGAATTTAATATCATTCTGCTTCCGCAACTTTTGAAACATAGGCAAAAGAGAGGTTACAGTCCATACAGACGTCTCGTCATTCTTTTCACGTGACTTCACTAATTGGTCAACTTCGTCAAAAAATATCACCGTCTCTTTCATCCGAACCAATCTTTTAAAGATTTTGATGGCTTTTTGAATGATATTCTGGTAGCCTTCACTTAAAAATAAACTGGGAGATAATTCAACATAATCCCAATCCAGCCTCTTTGCTAATGCTTTTGCTATTGTTGACTTCCCGGAGCCAGGAGGGCCAAAAATCAATGCTGAGCGATATTTTTGGTTTGATACCTCTTTTTCTTTTTCTTCCCTCGTCATATACCCCATACATTCCTTAATTTTATAACTATCTTTCAATTTCACCCACTCAATATCCAATTCCTTGGAATTTTTAGCGTGAAGGTCCTTACATGCGTTCTTTTTAATTAAATCCGACAGCATTTCACAGTATTTTTTGAGAAATATGAGCGTATGTCCTGACACCCACGATTCGGGTGTGTGTTTGTTTTCATATTCTGGGAACCAGCCTAACGGCTTATCAGGAGAATCTTTCCGCAATCTTTTTATTATCCACTCGTAGGTTAAGTTCAATCTCTTCTGGTATTTCTCCAAATCTGGTTTGAGTTCATCATGCATGAGCATGTCTTTCAAACACTCTACGCTTGACAATATAGGAGTTGCACTTATTATCCTCTCTGTTTTATCTATAATTTTACCCTTATCCATCACAAAATCAGTATTCACCACATGACCAATGGGAAATAACCCTGTGTTAGTGTCCAGTTGCTCCTCAAAAATCAATTTGAGCATCTTATCTTTTATCAAATTATTGGAGTATTTGCCGTTTAGTTTTACAATTAATAAACTATAAATTAAGCGCTTCACGTCAAAGAGGGAGGAATCCGCTGCGTTATAAAGTGCTGTCTGCCGATACATCTCATACTTCGCATCATCGTAAAGTTTGGCTTTTACGAAAAAGTAATCAAAAATCTTCTTGCAAGCTTCTTTTTGTTCCTCTTCATTCATTTCATTTATTTTCTCCATCTTTTTTATGGTATATAAAGTATAAGTTCCGCCTATTTAATTTAGGACGCCGATTT
>CAZOEM010000675.1:0-1978 GCA_964578735.1 uncultured Halobacteria archaeon
AAATGAACACTTATTTTAAAATAGAAAATGTAACAAAAAAAACATTAAAAAAAAAAAATTATTGATCCTATGATGAAATTGTGATTTTCTTCTGTTTTAGAAGAAACGCAATACCTATTATCCCACAAACCATTAGTGAACCTGCTGAAAAACTGGCGATATCAAAACTTGCCAATTTATATCCCATTTCATACACACTCCCATCACCAAAAGTGAGTTTGACGTAAAGATATTCTATCCATCCCGTTTTCATGTTTAATTTTCTATTATATTCAACCACGAAATCATATTCATTGTCCTTATCTATCTGTGTCCATATGAAGAGATCCCCTTTTATTTCTCCTTTATTCGATGATCCATCATCTTCGGTTATATCTCGCACCATAAATTCCCAATCACTGGCGTTTCCTGTAGTGGTGTATAGAAGATCTGGATACTCCCATGTAATGCCCCAATAAGAAGTGAATACGGGTGTTGCTAATGGTTTTATTTCACTATAAATGGTATCAATTCGCTGATCTTCAAATATAAAAGAATCTATAGTTGCTGTTGCTAAAACTCCATCAGAAGAAGAAACATTGGATACCTCTAAAGCAACTTTCAACCCATCTTTCACTGTAATATTTTGAGGCACTCCATTTTCTAGCATTGAAACTTCTCTTGAATTTTCTTCCCCATTTTGGAACGCGAATATGTTATAGGTAACTTGATCGCCAATTGGAACTTGAAATTCTTCTTCTTGGGCCAAAGTGAAATCAATTCCACCGAAAATAAGCATGGTCAAGATTCCAAGTAATTTCATTAATTTATTATGTGACTGTTTCATCATAAACGACTCGCATTTTTTGGATTTCTACATACACATTGAAAAATAATCCTAATGTATAGGTTTTTTTAACTATTTAATATCAGAAGTGCGACGAGAAAGTTCGTTGTTAGAATACAGGACTCGACATCTATTTATCGTTGAATACTGCTCATGAAATGACCATGAATGGCTACCTGTCCATGCGTCGCCGGTAACAGCGGGGTGTGAAGCGACAGGGACAATTTACTGACAGTTCTGAGATACACAGAGGGCTGCAGGATAGCCAAGAAACCTATGGGAAACAAAAGTCAAGATATGATAAACTCCGTAATTATAGCTCGGTGAAAGTATCTGATACACCGAAACCAAAATGGTATGCCGTCAGAAAGGGATTGTTTTTGAGATCTCCTTTGTCATTCATTGCACGGTCGGAGGATAGTATCTCCCTAAGGGTTTTATAGAACGTCTAGCAACGGGAACTCGGTAAGCCTCATACATCCCAACTTAGGTTGGTATCTTGGACGTAAGAATGAGGGATGATGTAGGGGGTAGAGGAAGGCGGAAAAAGCGAATGCCACCCTTTAATCGGACGGATAGGGTGATCTCACCCACTCGAAAGAGAGCCCACTTCCAAAACAGGTCTTGACGAAAGAAACGATTGAACACAACTTTAGAATTGGTGAAGTTAAACGATGACACAAATCATTGAACCGGCCAAGAAACTTGGAACACAATGGGAAGAGATCGATTGGGATCACCATAAAAACCAAGTAAGACGAATTCAAGAACGAATCTTTCGAGCGACCCGAAAGCAGAACTGGAAGCAAGTGAAAAATCTCCAAAAACTTCTAGTTCGATCACATTCTGTGAGACTTATTTCAGTTAAGCGAGTCACACAAGAGAATAAAGGTAAGCATACTGCAGGAATTGATGGAAAGATTTATAAATCATCAAGTTCTCGCATGAAACTCGTAAATGTAATAAAAACAATAAATCCCCACAACTATAAATGTCAGCCAGTAAAACGAGTATATATTCCAAAATCAAATGGTAATAAGCGACCATTAGGCATTCCAACCATTAAGGATCGAATAATTCAATTAATGGTAAAAATGGTATTAGAACCTGAATGGGAAGCAAAGTTTGAACCAAATTCTTATGGATTTCGTC
>CAZOEM010000676.1:0-1977 GCA_964578735.1 uncultured Halobacteria archaeon
GCCTTCATCCCGACCCTAAGCAGACATGCTAGCCCTCTATGGGAATCTCCCGTTTGTACGCCCCCATAGAGGCATCGAACTTCTCCAAGTGGACGGAGGATCGTCGCTTAGCATATCCCACCACTGGTTCGCTTTTGCTTCGGGCTAAAGACCGCCTCAGGCTCTTCAGATTCCCCCTCACGAGGGACACCCTGCCACTATCGGCTTCTGCACCGATACGGGAAAACAGCACAGGAGGGATTTTAACCCTCTTGCTGACTAAGCTACGAGGCACAGGTCCACCTCGGAATGAATTCCGAGGCATCCCATTGCCACAGGTAGGCTTTCAAATATGCTACACCGTTTTAATTTAAACTATGTCCTGTTCTAGGATCTATTCTCTTTACTCCTTCAATTTCGTCAAATAAAGAATCTGTGGAAAGTATTTCCTCCCTTCTTAAAAGTGCATTGGCTAAATGCACTGAATCAAAGATATTTAGCTTGGAATACTTCTTCAGCAATTTAGTAGATTCTTCTATGACATCTACCGAAATGGGCAACAGTTTTATCCCTTTCTTTTTTATCTCTTCAAAGGCAGAAACAGCTAATTCTCTTGAGTATTCTCTCATTAGAACAATCTCACATTCTATTACCGTGATCAAAGAAGTTACTTTTTCTTCTTTAATTTCTTCTAATCCTCTTTCCACATACGCTTTCAACCAGTCTTTCGGCTTTATCAACGCCAGAATTACGTCAGTGTCAAGATACATTTCTTCCTCTTTGTATTCCTTCTTTTATCTCATCATATGCATAATCCTCTGCTCTTTCGTGTATTCTTCTCCGCTCTTTTAATACTACAAGTCTAGCCCCATATCTTAATACATCTATTCTAGAGGAAAATATGCCGCTTTCGACTAATTCATCGATCTCACCTATTAGTCCTTTTGGCAAAGATACCGGTATAACATCACTTTCTTCCATGTTTATATAATCACATTTTACACATATAAGAATGTTTAGATAGCATGAGCTTTTTTTTTCGGATTTTTCAAATCCTCGCTACCCCAAACGAATTCGGGAGCATCCATTCTGAGCAGACTCGAACTTTGTTCGAGATATAATTTTATTTTTGATGTTTCCTTCCAAAAAGTTTGTTATAACCTGACATTACGAGTTTTATAGGCTACAATATTTTTTTTCTCTAATGTGTTGCGATCTATGGAACATTAAGCCACTATAATCAACCGAAAGCAATATAGTCATGTAACCTATATATGGGCTACATAGTGAAAACAAGAATAAAACGGGCAAACCTTTATTTTTGTAACGGCCACTGTACTGCTGAGTTCGTTTAGGTTGTAACCTATACAACTCTGAAAGTCCGGTTATAACACAAATGTATCAATAAATTGAATTATGCCTAAAACCACAACCAAAATTAGTCCCAAAACAATTAGCACGAAGATAAGAAATATAACAAATCCTAGGAGGTATATGCAACCCCATAGGATGCCTGGTGTAGATAAAATCATGACGATAATACATAGCACCCAGAGGGGTGAGTACTCTGGGGCACTAGTTATAGTCATTGCTGCTCCCACACCAAATATGAACGATGCTACTATCCAAATTGCCTCAAGAACCAAATCGCCATTTTCACCTATAGTTTTTACCACTTCTGCAGTATATCCTACTTCTATATACATTTATATTGTAACTACTCAGCCCCAACCTCGCAGAGTAGGAGGAGGTCTTACGACCTCCGTCCCCTCATCGAACCGTACGTACGGATTTCCCGTATACGGCTCTCCGATGGCGTTGCCCCATTGCAAGGAGTGAGATCAACCTTCTCTTCCCACCAACCTCCAACAAGCTGTTTCAATACACAAACCTTTTCGGCTATCAGCGTGGCGTCTTTCTCATGAAAATACCTTCGCCGATCACCTACTTGATTTGTGCATCTATCTCACCTGTTCTTCAGTTTCGCCAAAGCAGGAC
>CAZOEM010000677.1:0-1965 GCA_964578735.1 uncultured Halobacteria archaeon
CGAGAAAAAATCACTCCGGCATCTTCCTGAGAAGAAGATCGACAGTTTTAAAGAACTGGAAAAATCAGTGAGCAGGAACTCCACCATACTGATTGATAAGAACATTTATTCGGTAGCCAGTAGACTCATAGGGGAAACGGTAAAGGTGAAAGTATTTGCTGAGCACATGGAAGTAAAATATGCCCAGAAACTTGTTGAAACGATACCACGGCTGCGGGGATCGGGAAAACATAAGATCCAATACCGGCACATCATAGACAGCTTGCGGAGAAAGCCCGGTGCATTTGAAAATTACAAATACAAACAGGACCTGTTTCCCACAACGAGGTTCCGGATGGTCTATGACGGGCTGCTTACGGCACGGACAGCCCGGAATGCGGCGAAAGAATATTTACTTATCCTCGATCTGGCGGCAAAAGAAAGTGAGAGTATTGTAGATCAGGCGATTGGCATTCTCCTGCACACCGGAGCTGGGAAAATTGATTCTACCGCGGTTAAACAGGTGTATAGAGAGCTGAAGAAAGAAAATCAGCCCCGAAAGATCGAAATACACATACCGGAAGCAGATCTCGGTCTCTATGACCAATTATTTACCAACCAGGAGGCATCATGGACCACACTGAATTAGGTATTTGCGTCAAGGCGCTGAAAATGCCGTCCGTGTTGGCGTATTATGCGGATTATGCCGAAAAGGCGGGAAAAGAACAGTGGAGTTTTGAACGATACCTCTATGAGCTTCTGAATATCGAACGGGAGCATCGGAGAGAAAGACGTATACAAAAACTGCTGCGGGAATCAAAGCTTCCGCTCTCTAAGACCTTAGATAGTCTGGAAAAAACACGGTTTCCGAGATTAATCAACCAACAGATGACCACGCTCGCCGAAGGTTCATTCCTTGACCGATGTGAAAACATTCTTGTTTTTGGTAACCCCGGTAGTGGCAAAAGCCATACGATTTGTGCTATTGGACATGCGCTGGTCTTGCGGGGACACCGGGTACTCTTTAAGAATTGCGAGATTCTTGTGCAAGAGCTTCTGATTGCAAAACGGGATTTCATGTTACCGGCGTTACTGCGGAAACTCGCAAAGTACGAAGCGTTGATCATTGATGATATTGGGTATGTCCAGCAAAACAGAGAGGAAATGGAAGTACTGTTTACCTTATTGGCAGACAGGTATGAAAGAGCGAGCACAATGATAACCAGTAATCTGCTCTTTTCTGAGTGGGAAAAGATTTTCAAGGACCCGATGACGACCGCCGCTGCGATCGACCGGTTGGTCCATCACAGTATGATTTTAGAGCTTAATCTCCCCAGTTACAGATTAGAGCAGGCAAAAAAGGAGAGGACTCATGGATAACAAAGTTATAGAAGTAAACACAGTTGAAGAATTTGATTGCCTCAATGAAAGAAAGAAAATGGTCGTGTATATAACTCATTTCAGACTTGATTTGTACAATACGGGGCTTCATTGTGGGGCAAAGGCAATCCAGGAAAAGTTGCGTAAAGAGGATTTAACACCGGTGCCGTCGATTTCTACAATCAACCGTGCCCTTAAATGTCAATATCTCACGAATAGAAGGCCTGGCTATTATGAGAAGGATTACCCTCTTGTGCATCAATAGGCTTTGTGACAGAGGTATTAACTTTAAAGACGAGAAAAACATGCCTTGAGGATTGCCATCAGCGCATTTTATCAAGGCAAGTGGTATATATAGCACCTAAGAAAAAACAGACATAAATCATGAAGTACAAAGATGTTTGGGAAGAAGCCTTTTTATCCATTGTGTGCAATTAACGCGGAGGTGGTGTAATAAAAGATTGACAGAAAAAAAACCGGAATTATAATTGTCGGTAGCCGGGAAAAATAATTGTCGCTGATCACTTTGGTGGTTTTCGTTTCTTTGCAGCACTCAGATAGTCTTTCCGTGTCTGCTCCCGGTAGGTTCTTACTTTCTCTTTCCTT
>CAZOEM010000678.1:0-1963 GCA_964578735.1 uncultured Halobacteria archaeon
CGCATCAATGGTCTCATCCTGCTTCTCAAGCATCATATCCTGCTTCTCAAGCATCTTATTCGTATCTCCTTTTACACCCTTCAAAGTTTCATTCATGGAACTCAAAATGCCAATCATCACCTCACCCTTCTTATCGAAACTCCGCATCAGAACCACCATCTCACTCTCGCCTTCTCCCGGAACGTCTACGCCACGCCGCTCAAAACTACTGAATTCACCTTTGTAGTCCGCGTATACCGCATTCACTTCTTCTATGCGTACAAATGGGGGTGAATTCTGTTTTACAGAATTGATTAACCTTTCTATCGCTTCACCTTCTCCCTCACAAACCACCTTGACGCTCCCATCTTTGTCATTTTCCGCAAATCCCGTCACATTAACCGAATCCGCAATATCCTTAATATATGTTCGGAATCCTGCCATCTGCACATCCCCTCTTATCTTGATGCCTGCCCTTTTCATTATAATTATTTCTTCTCCTCCTGTTACTTAAGATTAAACAATATAAATAAAATAAAAATCAGATCTTCAACCCCTTTACTTTCTCTATGATCTCTTCGCTTATCCATACACCACTGCTCTTCAGCTCCGGAACAATTTCCTCGAGTTACATTCCTCAGCTATTCAAATATGAAGACTTTATTTATATGCTAGTACGAGCAAGAGTTACTTAATCTAGCATGTTTTTTTGGCAGAAGAAGAAAGTAGGGGGCAGAAGAAGAACAGAAAAATGGAAACAAGAAGCGGAGTTTTTGCGGTCGCTATTACAGTCTTACTTTTGATGGCATTGACAATGAACTCTGTATCAGCCGAATCCAAAGCAAAGGCGAAACTAAATCCTTCTGAATCGATGCCTTTCCCGACAGAGAGAGCAGTAAATGAGCTAATCTACGATGACTGTACGGCTGAAAATGCCTACACATGGTCTTCAGCCGGTAACGGGTTCGCAGTGCAATTCACACCGCCATCGTATCCGGTAGACCTTCGCACAGCGAGGATTTGCTTTTGGCCTGATTTGCCTGATTCGAATCACGAGGAGTTTGCGGTATATGTGTATGATGACGATGGTCCAGGAGGAGAACCAGGCACGTGTCTGGGCGGTCCAATTTATCATACTGCGACAGCATGGGGCTGGTGTGGTGTAGACATCTCAGGATTGGGCATCACGATAGAAAATGGTGACTTTTACATTCTATACAAACAGCGAACAGATTCTCCTGACTGTGAAGCTTTATGCATGGATCAACGTCTACCACAGTCTGGACGATCATGGGATTATGTAGGTGGGAGCTGGCGTCTCTGGGATGGAGAGAACTATATGATCCGATGTGTGGTGGATGGTGATGCAACAGACGAATGGACATACATGGTATATCTTGACGGCGATAACAACTTAGAAGGAGCAGGAATTGACGATTTTATGGAAATGTCTTCTGTCGGCTCTAGCCCGGCAGTGAATATAGTAGTGCAATTTGACCGAATAACAGGCTATGTGAGTTCATATGGCGATTGGACCACATGTAAGCGATTTCTGGTGACGCAAGGGATGACACCTACGGCAGCGAATGCACTAATAGACCTTGGAGAATGTAATATGGGCGATCTCAATACATTAGATGCTTTTGTGACGTGGGCGATGACAGACTTTCCTGCTGATAATTACGCCCTGATCCTATGGAACCACGGCTCTGGCTGGAAATCCATAAATAACTGGGTTCCGTGGGCGGATGATCTAAAAGACGCGAAAGATGCTGGACTTACTCGCGGGATTTGTGTCGATAATACAAATAATGATTACCTTAGCCTGCAAGAAACCAAAGTAGCTTTGACGGGTAAATATGTCCAACTGCTTGGTTACGATGCCTGTTTGATGCATATGATTGAGGTAGTATATCAAGTGATGACTAATGGTTGACTTTCAAATAAAGGTGGGACACTGGGACACATCACTTGTTATCAAATA
>CAZOEM010000679.1:0-1963 GCA_964578735.1 uncultured Halobacteria archaeon
GATTGATTGTTCTTCATCCTGTCAATTAATTAACCCAATTTAAAGGGGGGAACACTCCAATTTCACCATTTTCAATTTCATATTGGCGAATAGCCCCAAAAATCTCCGTGGCCAACTCTTGAGGCGTGGAGAAAGTTTTTCGAAATCTTTCATCATCTAACCGGGATTTGAAGGCAAGAAGTTTCTTGGACTTTTCACTATCTGTCTCTTCTGGTCGCCAGCAACCATCTGTTTGTCGCTTCTGAAACACAAAAACTGGCATCCCAAGAGACTTAACTGTGTTGTATTCAATCTCAGTTAAGGATATTCCTTCGATACCATCTACAGAACCGTATCGGAATCCGAGAATTATGACTACAGCATCACAATCTTGCAAATATTTTAAACACACATCTTTGGGCGGGTGGTTCGAGGCAAAGAAATCCTCCATTGCTATTACCTGACCAATCCGTTTTATGGTATCGATCGCAGCTCTCCGCTCGTTCTTTAAGTCTTCATATGTTGAACTGGTAAATATCCTCATGTCATAGCCCCATATTTTTGAAAGGAAGGCAGAAATTGCAGATAACTTCGTTATATCCGCAATAGTTTGCATATCCGCCCAATTTGGAATTATATCAGTATTGCGTATTCTCTATCTTCTTGTTATCCGCTTGCGTATATATTTCTGACATCCCGAACCTTCAGCTTCCCCGTAATATTCAATGGACTCTTATTATTTAAATCTTTCAACGCAACCAAGTGAGCGTATCTGAAGTTGCCCAATAAGGAATTTTAGTGAAGTGCCGAAGGCACAAAGCCAGACACGCTCTGTTATACGCCGTGCCCATGTCCTATCTTTCTCCTACTTGCATTGAGTATGGTAATACCCACAATTTCTCCTTTTTCATATCTGATTATAACATCATCATCCGTGAGTTCGGAATCATCCGCGTGGCTTGGCTTCTTGAAGTTAATGTATAAAACATCAACTTCTTTATCATAGGATGTCCAAATCCTTGCATATGGGACTTTCAAAAGCTCTTGCACAAGAGTCAATATATTCTTCATCTCTACTGCGGCCATATCTTTCGCCTCCTTTCAAGCTTTTTTCTCCGCCTCGTCAAAAAGGCGGTAATTACAAATCCCTCTTCTTTACTTAACTCTTTATATAATAGCCTGCCATCTCTGAATGCTCTTCTGTAATATGAAACCATCTCTCCTCTGTTAATCTGATTGGCACATCTGTTTTAGACCTTACTGCGTCCATATTCTATTAAATGCCCCTTGCGGATATTAAGATTATTCACCGGTATGGCATATAACAGTTCCAGTTTATACGATGTTGCTGAAAGCAATGTCCCGAAGGGCAAGGGCGAAGTCCATAGCGTATATGCTGTATCATGATAAGTCTGGCTGATTTCAATTCGTTTTGCCTTCCTCTGTTAGATTCCAGCCCACTTGTCCACCGTTGCAGCGAACGCTCACGGGCTTTATAGCTGTCATGGCAAGACGTAGCATCCCACCGCATTTGCTACATACAAACAGACCACACAGGTCTCGAAACGCGTCTACGACAGGTCGGAAGTCATTCTCCGAAAAATTGGTGATGCTACTCCTTTCTCGATTAGAAACTCCTTCTGCTTTTCTAAAGGCAAGGTAATCAATTCCTGCATAATTGAGTAATCTGTTGTAACATAGTAAGAGTAGCGTACGTCCTTCCAACTTTTTTGCTTAAAAAGACGTTTAAATTCACGGTTTAACTCATCAGGATTATATAGCAACCTACCTTTCATTGTCTTTTCTTTGCTGACTTTTGTTCTGAACTTATCCGCGTCAATAGTCTTGACTACGTCTATTATCTCTTTGTATATATTGCTATGATGAACGATGAGGTATTCTTCGCCATTTAAGTGAGAATATTTTTCAATTATTTCCATACACACTCCTCATTCTCTGTGATAAAAGGATTTTTGGCTAATGA
>CAZOEM010000680.1:0-1954 GCA_964578735.1 uncultured Halobacteria archaeon
TAAATCTGTGAAATCTATGTCTATGATAATTATCAAAATTGGTAAATTATTTACAGGGAGTTCCCTTATACTGGATTTCCATACACACGCGAATGTGCAATTAGCTTCTGATATAAACGCATCAATTCATCTTCTGAGACTGCCTTCTTCGTATTCTCTGCCGCTATGCGAACCATTCCGAGAATGGCATCAGCCTCCCCTTTGGTAAGGTTAATACCGCGTTTCTCAAATACATACCGTATTGCATGTGAACCCGAATGCTTACCTATTACAATCGCCCGCTCAAGTCCAACCTCGCCAGGTGAAAACGATTCGTATGTCAAAGGATTTTTCAGGATGCCATCTACATGAACGCCGGATTCATGGGCAAATATATCGCTACCTACAATTGGTTTCGAGACGGGAATAGCACGCAAGGCTGCTTTTGCTACGTATTCTGACACCTCATGAAACCGTGCGGTATCAAAGCCGAGGTCGGTGCCCGCGATATGTTTGAGTGCCATAACCACTTCCTCAAGTGCCGCGTTTCCCGCTCTTTCTCCGAGACCATTGACCGTAACACTGGCATATCTTGCGCCTGCTCTGACCGCCGCCATGGTATTTGCCGTTGCCATTCCAAAATCGTTGTGACAGTGTATCTCTATGTCAACATCTATTTCCGTCCTCAATTTGTTTATGACCTCGGATGTTTGAAATGGGTCAAGAATACCAACTGTATCGTCAAATCTCAGCCGGTCTGCACCACAATCTCGAATAGTCCTGGCAAATTGCATAATAAAATCTTCTGCGCTTCTTGAGGCATCCACAGCACCAACACAGACATAAAACCCCTCTTCTTTGGCATATTCAATAACCTTTTTAGTCTCTTCAAGCACCCAGTCTCTACCCTTGTTGAGAACATATTTAAGGTGAATATCAGAAACGGGTACAGCGATAGAAACCCTTTTAACACCACATTCAGCAGACGCTTTAATATCCGGAATTGCTACGCGATTCCATGTGGATATCTCTGCCTTGAGCCCGAGCCCGATAATAGCTTTTATCGTCGCTTGCTCGTCATTACCCATAGCAGGAATACCCGCTTCTATCTCTTGAACTCCAATCGCATCGAGCATTTGAGCAATATGCAACTTCTCTTCTCTATTGAAGACTACACCCGCACTCTGTTCACCGTCTCTCAGTGTAGTATCATTTATAATTATCTTATTCATTTAACCAACCCCAAAAAGGTTTGTGAACAACTGATTCGACGAATTCGAGATTATCATCGTCCATTCCATCTCTTATCTTTTGTATGAATTGCTCGGTAGAGATACTGTATTTCTGCTCAAAACTACTGATTCTCGCTTTTGTTCTGTTTATACTTGTCTTAAGCAATTTTAACTGGTTACGGATAGCAGAATCCAAAACAGGCATGATTGATTCGGGCTTACCTGTTCTTATCACTAGTTCAGCCATTGTTTTATTTTCACCTCCTTTATTAATAATACCCTCGTATCATTTATATAAGATATGTTTTGTATCAAATTTTAATGCGCATGTTTGCAATAACAATCTATCGCACAATGCAGACAATCTTGATGGATATGATTACCATTATCCCTTGCATTCTCAAACATTTCCGGTGGCATCAGCCAGATTTTACCGTTGTTTAGTGCCACAACCCGATCGCCCATCTCCGCCACATCGGCTAAATTATGCGTAACAAATACCGTTGTGATGCCCATCTCTCGCTGTACCAGCCGAATCTCCTTTCTGAGGCATTCGCACATCCCTATGTCCAGACTGTTAAAAGGCTCGTCAAGGAGTAACACCTTTGGCGAAGATGCAAGAGCCCGTGCGAGAGCCACTCGCTGCTTCTCACCACCGCTGAGATTCTTCGGATACCTATGCTTTAGATGCTCTATTTTCGTCAACTGTAATAATTCATCCACTTTTTGCATTATCTCTCCCT
>CAZOEM010000681.1:0-1953 GCA_964578735.1 uncultured Halobacteria archaeon
TTTGATAACATAGTGATGTGTCTGAGTGTCCCACCTTCATTCCAAACTCAACCACCTTTACCACTTTACCTCTTACATGCTATATTACGAGGGCGTTGCCCGAAGGCGGTGCGTGCGAAGCCGCACAGCCGAAGGTGCAACGCAGATGATGCCCGCCGTGAGGCGGGCACGAAAGAAATCGGCAGTAATAGCATCCCTTCTTATTCCGAAAAGACTATACACTGCAAATATAAACAAGTTATACTATTGTTATGCCAAAGGGAGCGTAGATATTCCAAAAGGGGTAGAACTCCAAGATTTTGATTTGTGGCGGTTTGCTGGGAAGTATTTGTGTTGTGATGGAGTCGCTTGGAAGTCATTCATGATTGAACGTATAAGAGAACTGATTAATAGAGGCAATTAGGCGGTTACACTTCATACAAGGGAGAGGCTGATAAAAAGGGGGCTAAAATAGAGGAATATCTTAATGACAAGCTTTACATTGCCAAGTTGTGTTTGGACAAGAAAGTTTGATCGGCTATTTATAGTAAGTAACCATTATAAAGAATGATTACCCTTTAACAACTGGCACTGTATTGTATTGTGCAGTATCAAAACGAGAAGCCGGTAGGTAGGTGGGATATGAGTGACATAGAATTTCACAATAGGGAAAAGGAAATAAAAGAGATAACGAAGATATTGGCTACAAGACCAACCTTGATTACTTTTATCTACGGCCCGATAAACAGCGGGAAGACCGAGTTAATTAATCACGTGATTGGCGAATTGCCAAAAGAATATGTCGTTTTCTATATAAACCTCAGAGGGAAGTTTATATCAAGTTACAAAGACTTTGTTAGGGCATTGTTCAAATTAGAGCATGAGAAGAAGGAATATAGAGACATATTAAAGGCGCTGTCGGAGGTAACACGAAAAAGCTTGAACTTTACTGGTATTCCCATAACAGAAGGTGTTTTAGACTTATTTTTTAGAGATAAAACGTACGAAGACGTTTTCGAGTTTTTAGAGGACTATTTTATGAAAATAGCAGATAATAAAGTACCTGTGTTGATACTGGATGAAATGCAGAAAATAGGGGATGTCAAGATAGATAATTATTTGATATACGAACTGTTCAATTTGTTTATTCGGCTGACAAAGGAGTTGCATCTGTGCCATGTATTTGCAATAACTTCCGATTCTCTTTTCATCGAGCGGGTTTACAGCGAGGCGATGCTGGAAGGGCGGTGTAGGTATTTGTTGGAGGACGACTTTGATGAGGGAACAACTGCCGCGTTTCTCGCAGGGCATGGTTTTACTGACGTTGAGAAAGCGATGGCATGGGAATACTGCGGCGGGAAGCCAGTGTTTCTAGTCGAACTACTGAATAGTGAAAACAGAAAGGAAAAAGTTAGTGAAATGCTTATACTCAGAATCGGCGAGATAGAAACGATGCTTAAACGAGTTAAAGAATTGGGTAGCGAGATATTCATAGCGGGTAGCAATTATGCTGTGCATTATGAGGGATTGATAGATACATTAAAGCGTTTTGCAGAGCGTGAGATGATCGATATGAACGAAGTAGATGAGATTTCCAAGGCGTTCCTTGTAAAGAAAAATGTGTTGTTTGTTGACCCCTTGAAAAAGATGATGAAGCCACAGTCACGGTTAGATTTGCTCGCAATACGAAATGTGATGGGAAATGTGTAATTTGTATCCTGGGAATTGAGTTGCTCGGATAATTACTGCGTGGGATATGACAAACGGCGGAAGAAAATTGTTATATCTTAGGGAACTCACAAATACTAATTTACCAGAACTGTATCAGTTTTCAATGATTTTTAAGACACAGATTAACGCTGATTAACACATATTTAAAATAGTGTATTGATTTCAAAAACAGAAAAACGTAAAAGTATTAATACATGACTTTCGGCCATTATAGGTTATAGCAACGGATTAAATTAAACAACT
>CAZOEM010000682.1:0-1951 GCA_964578735.1 uncultured Halobacteria archaeon
CTTGTACCAGAACTCTTGAAAGTCCCTTATTCAAGGATTTGGACAGCCTACGATAAAGAAGCAGATGTTTTATACATAAACTTCAAGAAGCCGAGCCATGCTGATGATTCCGAACTCACGGATGATGACACTATAATCAGATATGAGAAAGGAGAAATTGTGGGAATTACCATACTAAATGCAAGTAGGAGAGAGATATGATACGGACACGGCGTATAACAGAGCGTATCTGGCTTCGGTGCTTTGCACCTTCGCTCAAATTCCCCTTCGGGGAACTTCAGATACGCTCAAAACGATGACTGAACGAGGTGTAGATGCTAATATTGCTGTAAAATATCGCCCTCCCAAAATCATTCGCCCCAGAAAATAGAGCAAGCGTACCCACCTCAAAATCCTGCGTGAGCCGTGACGCCTTTGCACAGATTTTGCCACTTAGCTTAGCAGTCCGTAGAACGGGAATGCGTCATCTGCATCAGGATGTGCTACAATCAAAGTTAGTAGTTTTGAACAGGTGATCGAAAAAGCTTCTGCAAAGTTTTAAATAGTGCAAAAAAGATAAAAAAGATGTCAAATAAGTTATTATAGGAGGACATACCATGAAAACTATAACATTAGAAGAAGGGCTTGATGCTGCTTATCCTATTCTGAAAGAACAAAAAGCAATGTTAGTCTTGGATTTATGGCGCGAAATAATCGAAAAAGCAAAAGCCGATGCGGGGTTTAGTTATGCGGAATTTCTGGATGCCGCAGAAAAGGATACAAGATTTGAGATTATGGCAAGTCAGATTGTTGGATTGGCCAGGAACCCTCAAGATCAGGAATTTCAAAAAGGGCTTTTGAACAACAATGAAAAAAGGGATATGGGCACGGCCTTTACCGGAACATGGCATATCTATGAAATGGAAGCATGGGATGATGACTATTTCAACATGGAAGTGCAGGCTTATATCAGGATAGATCCGAACAATCTCGGAGTTTTCCAATTCGGTTTAGTTTCAGGCGGTATAGATGGGAAACTTGTTGATTCCGCAGATGGAGAACGGTTTGAATTTACTTGGGAGGGAAACGATGAATGCGATCCTGCCTGTGGTAGTGGTTGGATTAGAATACTCGAGGAAAACTCCTTAGAGGGCGAATTTAGAATTCACTTAGGTGACGATTCTACTTTTTTAGCAAGAAGAGCGAAGTTTCAGAGCGCATGAAAGAATTGAAACCAAGTTGCGTGACACCTGTGGAAGAAGGCATGGAAATAATTACGTATAGAGAAAAGATAAAGAAAAGCGAGCCAAAGAGGATAGTTTCCAGCGTTGTGTGATTTGTCAAACCGAGTTTGGGATAATTGGTCCGTAGACTTATACTATTTCGAGAGAGCGCGAAAGATCACGGGGCACAAAAGTTCAAAGACAACAGCGATATATACTCATGTGAGGAATACGGATATGGGTAAGATTAAAAGTCCGTTGGATAACTTACAGATGAAAGGAGGGGAAGAGGATTAAAGAGGGAGTAGTTCGATCATAGGAATGTATATGCGAACCATTTTCGGATATACCGACGTTATCTGAAATGCACCTAAGGAAAAGGTGATGACATAATGATAAAAGTTTATGTGGATACCTCGGTATTTGTAGGATGTTTTGATGCCGAGTTCGAGGAATGGTCTAACAAACTAATAGAAGAGTTCAAATTGGGTTTAAAAGTCCTTATAATCCCGGATTTGACATTTAAGGAGCTGGAGGAGGCACCAGTGGATGTCAAGAACTTAGTTGGGAAAATATCAGGAGAACACAGAGAATATGTCCTTTTGAACTAACCAAGATAAAACTTTATAATTATGTAAACCTTAAATATGGGAACTCCCTGTAAATAATTTACCAATTTCGATAATTATCATAGACACAGATTTCACAGATTTACACAGATGCTACTGTCCTAAAAAATTATTAAGTTT
>CAZOEM010000683.1:0-1948 GCA_964578735.1 uncultured Halobacteria archaeon
AGATGCACTCTTTTAGGGTTGTAGCCTATACAACGCTGAAAGTCAGGTTATAAAACTAATCTGAGTTTTTCACTTCGGCGGAACCGGGTTTGCCTTCAGCGCATTGGTTCAAAGTCAGGCAGCAATCGTTGCCATTGTTATCACACTGACATTGATTGCAGTTCAAATTACCGCTTTCGCATATTCGCATCGAGTAATTTGTGCGGCGGTTGTCCAGGCAGAAAGGTGTGCCAGGGAAGCAACTGCTTCAGGTCGCGGGAACCAATAGTAGTGATGATTTGCACGCAATGAGCGACGCTATCGAGGCAGCGTGTGAGAGAGTGGACGAGAATGAGTGGTAAGTTCCTTTTGTTTTTTTTTTGTACCTTCTATTATTCTTGGCGAGCTCTAATTTGGTTGTCCGCAAGTCAGGACGAATTAAACAAAATCTGAAATTCATAGCTATGTATCAATTAATTGAACCAAAGGCTAAGTTAAGGAAAAAACAGTGTGGTGATAGGGAAGGTGCCGGGAGTAGCAGGCTTTTTTGCTCAAGCAGACTCCTTTGAGGATGCAAGGGAGAATTTGAAGGACATTATCGAAGGTAATATCCTTCTTGCACTTCAACTCGGTCTTGAAATTCCATGTCCAGATGGGGTAGAGAGAGCGGATGTCAAAATTAAAGCTCCTTAAACCTTTATAGTGGGGAAATTCTCACAATGGAAACTTTCTTCTTCCATCACATAAATCGTCAATCAAACAGGAAGTGTTAGCTTTTATGTACGACTTTAGAGTACCTTTTGACAACAATCAGGCTGAGCGAGATGTACGTATGATGAAAGTGAAACAGAAAGTGTCAGGCACCTTCCGAACTGCTGAAGGGGCGGATGTGTTCTGTGCTATTCGTGGGTATATCTCGACAGCGCGGAAGAGCGGGTGTCGTGTCCTCGATGCTATCCACGATGCGCTTAGTGGGTATCCATTTATTCCTTCAGTTGGTTCTATTGGATTGTCACAGGGGTGAGTAGTTACGGTAAAAATATATATATTCCAAAAATCCAACAAGATATAAGTGAAAAATGGAATCAATTGAAACAGATGCTGAGGAAGAAATATTATTCCGGATAAAAAGTTTAGGGAAAAGGGAGATAAGAGAAGTAAGGGATTTTATTGATTTTATTCAAGAAAAGAGGGGGCAGAAGGCGGAACCATTCATTCGCTACATAAAAGAGAAGGCGGATCGGAAGATTACTCTTGCCCAAGTTCGGCAGGAGTTGTCTTCAATTAAAGGTAATCTTTCGGAGACAATTTCTAGGCAACGTGAAGAGAGAGGATGAGAACCTATTTTTAGATACCCGCGCTTTGGTCAAACGGTACCATCAGGAAGTAGGAACCGATGTTATCGATAAAATATTTAGAGAAAAGGATAAAGAGCTATTCATTTCTGACCTTAGCATTATCGAATTCCATTCCGCTATTGCACTGAAAGTCAGGACGAGGGAAATTCCACGGGATGCTTTTTCACATCTTATCGGGCTCTTCTTTAATGAACTCGACATCGGGTTATACCGGGTAATGCGGATAAATGAAGAAGAAAAGGCAGAAGCGGTAAAATTATTGACTAAATATGGATTTGATTATGCTCTCAGAACGATGGATAGTTTGCAACTTGCAACTATGGAATCCGTAGGTAAAGAGAAAGTGGACTGGGTTGTCTGTGCAGATGCAAGATTTTGCGAGATAATTCGATTGAATGGTTTTCAAGTTATCAACCCAGAAGAAGGTGGAAGAATCCGGATATAATTTACGTGTTTCGTGTAATACCAGCAGACTGGTGGGATTTCATTGCTGAGAATACAATCAGGGTACTCGTTGCTATGCCAGGCATTTCCATAAACTTAAGCGAAATAGGGGTATACCATGTATTTTTTAGAAAAGATGTAACTACTACTCTTTCATGCATATTTGT
>CAZOEM010000684.1:0-1947 GCA_964578735.1 uncultured Halobacteria archaeon
TGATTATATCCTCTATGGGCGGTCTTGGCACCCTACCATCAACCCAAAAAGTGCTCATCTCGGATGTGTCATAATTCCAAATCTTCTCATTGTATGGTACCAAATATTTCTCGGCAATACCTTTTCCAAAAGTGTAGTAGAGCCACTCGTTAAAATTCCCGGGTTTGTCATTAATGTTGGTCAATGTTTCGATGAAGCCCATGAGACACTCGAAAGTGTCCGTTAACGGTAAGTCGGATAGTCCATTCTCAAATGGATACTTTACATAAATCCCGTTATACCTTATTTTCGTGTTCCGCCGGCGTTTCACGATGTTAGCACCGAGCTTTTCTAGCATAAAGTTCAATACCTCTTTGTCGTTCGAGAATATAATATGCGAGCCACAGCAGTCGAATGTGAAGCCTTCTTCTGCTACAGACCTGCATAACCCGCCACACTCGCTATCCTTTTCTAATATTTCGCAATCGGATATTAGACTTCCGAGTGTTAATCCTGTTAGTCCTGCACCTATGATCCCTATGGTCATCTAGTAGAGAATAAATAGCCTGTTGTTTTTATAAAGTTTCAAATAAATTAAGGACGCTAGGGCTATCAGAACATACCCCCAAATAAATTTAAAATGATGACTATGACTGCACCGATGACACCACCAATCGCACATATCAGGATGTTAAGCCAGGAGTATGCGATTTTCAATCCAAAGAGTGCATTTGCAGCAAAAATAATGAGCAAGCCAAGGATCGAGTTGACTATGAGATATTTAGCCGCCTTGAACAGGTAGTACACTACTATCACCATTACAATTACCGCAAAAAGTATGAGCAGCTCTGCTAACATCAAATCTCTCCTCCACCAAGCCTTCTTGCTCCCTTCGTATTCATGTACCCATCAGGAATTGTCACAATCCTCTCTTTGTGTTTCCAAGTATAAAAAGCTTTCCGATTTATTTCATATGCACGTTATTTATTTTCGAAACGAAACGAAACAGAAGCGGAGACGTAAAACGTTATATTGCCCTTTTGCTATCAGCCCACGTCTTCGACGTTAATAGTGTATTCATTACCCATAGCTTTAAAGACCGATTCCAATTGCTGTTCCCTGCTCTCCGAGAAGGTAATAGAGTTTGTGAGTTCATTCAACCCAAAAGGCAACTTTGCTTTCTTTAGTTCTTTAGCGAAGAGCTTCAGTAGTGACTTAGACGGGAAGTAAAGCGTGACCGAATTTTTTCTCTTGATGTTAACCGCCTTTTTCTGCCGCTCTTCTGTGCCTGGCGAAGTATCACAGAAAACGCTTCTGACCCCTTTTTCGGGCTTTCTGACAGAAGAATCCGGGTGCTTTACCAGTAGAGGCACAAGTTCTACGCTTTCCAATTGGGCGAATAATTTAGCCGGAGAACGCACTATTTTAATAGTGGGCGTTATATCCTCGACTGTAAATCCATCAGGGAGCCCCTGCTTTTCATCATATTCCAGGAGTCCAAACCCATCGAAAAGAGTGAACATCTCCGCGTGAGCAGTCCAATCTTCAAGATGAGTAATGATATTCGATGGCAGTTTTTTATCCGCGAGTTCATCCAGTAGCGAGATAACATTCAGTTCCTCATGCTCGACTATCTGAGTGGCAACTTTATTCTTCTTCAATTTCAGTACGATAGCGACATCATCTGCAATTACATCCACAAACGGCGTAAGTTGTGTCATCACATTAACCGGGTAAATATCCGAATCCACATGAATCTCAAAATTAGGTAGGACCGTAACCTTTGGCTTTCGAATCTCCCTATTCATCACACGCAGAAAGCGATCATTAACCCGGAACGCCTTGAGTTGGTTGAAACAGGTTCGCTAGGACTGGACCGGAAATGCCAATGCCGAGATAGCGTGACATAGCTCGACGCCTGAATCAACCACGAACACAACATCCATAATAGCTCAGACAACTTGAAAC
>CAZOEM010000685.1:0-1942 GCA_964578735.1 uncultured Halobacteria archaeon
CTGCGGGATAACCGGCAGGCATATAGAATGCTACTATGAGCGGGCATTGGATTTCGATGAGGTTCAGATACGATTGAATGACCTGAAATATTACATTGAGAAGATTTCCGGTGTTGGGCTCACAGGATACTGACATCCCACACCTCATACCCTCATCACAGCTAAACTAAACTAAACTAATCTGAAAGTACCAAAAGTTATTTATAACCCTTTGTATAATCTTAAAGTCATCACTTCTTATCGCTTTATGCATGAAGGAGCGGCATCAGCCAAAAAGGGAGAGCGCAAAAATGAAAATAACTGCATTGGGATTAGCAGTATTAACGATTTTAGTCGTTACGGCGCTGCTGCCAATAGCGATTGCGCAAGAAGTGCCCGCGCACGTGGTGATAAGTGAGGTTTATCCAGATGCCGTAAATGAATCAGATAGCGAATGGATAGAACTCTATAATCCAACAGAGGCAGATATAATTATCGGTGGCTGGACCATTGATACTGCAACCTACATTTCAGATGCCACGCTTTCCGCAGGCGCAATGATACCGGCACATGGATTCTATTTAGTAGCAGATGCCGGGTTCTCAACAGGGAAGGATAATCTCTCCTGGCCAGACGCGGATTTAGAAGACGAAATGTCCTTAAGAAATGGCGATGGTTGGTGTCGCCTGAATAATTCCGGCAGCATCGTTGATACTGTTGGCTGGGGCACGGCAACAACAAATGAAACGCAAAATGCTGCTAAACCCGCGCAGGGCAAAAGCATCGAGCGGAAGTCGTTGAATGGTGGCTATGGACCTTGTAAAGACACGAACAATAATTCTATTGACATCTCCGTGCAGAATACACCCACGCCAAAAAATTCTGCCTCACCGGAGGTGGACCCCCCTTGCGCCTGCGGCGACATTTGCGTCAATACAACAGGCTGGTGGCGAGACGGCGGTACATTCAACGCCAGCAATACGCCGATACAGGATGCAATTAATAACGCAATCGCGGGAGATACCATTTGCGTTAAGGACGGCACTTATAACGAGACAGTGGATGTGACCAAATCGCATTTAACAATTCGCTCAGAGAATGGACCTTCAGTTACTACCGTCAGCGCTTCTCTTTATCATAACAAGCACGTCTTCAACATCACCGACCAAACAAACGTCACCCTGGAAGGCTTTGAGTTACGGGATGCACACGGCACGAGTCAAAGTGTGGCAGGCATCTACATGGACAATGCATGCGAGTGCAATATTTCCGGCAACATCGTGACTGACATATCTGCAACAGGTAACTACGACGCCTACGGCATCTATCTGTCTTCTTCAAGCAACAACTCGTTCGACACAAGCACCGTTTACAATCTCTCTGCATACGACGAGGCCAACGGCATCCGACTGTATTATTCAAGCGACAACTCGTTCGTCACAAGCACCGTTTACAATCTCTCTGCATTCTACTACGCCAACGGCATCCGGCTGGATTATTCAAGCGACAACTCGTTCGTCACAAGCACCGTTTACAATCTCGATGCAAACAACTACGCCTATGGCATCTATCTGGATGATTCAAAAGACAACTCGTTCGTCACAAGCACCGTTTACAATCTCTCTGCATACGACGGCGCCGCCGGCATCTTTCTGTATTCTTCAAGCGACAAAAGCTCGTTCGACACAAGCACCGTTTACAATCTCGATGCAAAATACGCCGACGGCATCTTGCTGTCTTCTTCAAGCGACAACTTGTTCGACACAAGCACCGTTTACAATCTCTCTGCAGACAAGGACGCCGTCGGCATCTATCTTCTGGATTATTCAAGCGACAACTCGTTCGTCACAAGCACCGTTTACAATCTCTCTTCTGCAGACGAGGAAGCCGCCGGCATCTGGCTGCATTATTCAAGGGACAACTCGTTCGACACAAGCACCGTTTACAATCTCTCTGCAAGCGC
>CAZOEM010000686.1:0-1940 GCA_964578735.1 uncultured Halobacteria archaeon
GATGTAGACAATCCAATCACATTGGGAGGACTCGACCTACAAGACTACTTTTTCGAACACAAAAGACAAGAGATAGAGGCAATGAAAGAAGCAAAAAAAGTAATTGTTGATGTAGGTGAGGAATTTGGCAAGAAATTCGGTACTAAGTATGGTTTCTTTGAAAATTACAAAATGGATGATGCAGAAGTTGCAATCATTGCCCTCGGTTCCACTGCTGGCACAACCAAGGTCGTTGTTGATGCGTTAAGAAAACAGGGCAAAAAAGTGGGTCTACTCAAAATCAGAGTCTTCAGACCATTTGCATACGAAGAACTTGCTGAAACTCTCAAGAACCTCAAAGCTATCGCAGTTCTGGACAGAGCAGATGGTATGAGCTCATTTGGCGGACCCGTTTTCCACGAAGTTCGTTCATCTCTCTACGAGGCAGAGAAAAAACCACTAACAAGAAACTATGTTTACGGTCTCGGAGGTAGAGATATTTTTCCCCGTGACATTGAAAGCGTTTATGACGACCTTTATCAGGATGTGGAAAAAGGCAAAGTAGAAAATCTAATAAACTATCTCGGTGTGAGAGAATAGGAGGATTGATGGCAAGTCTAAAACAACTATCTATTGAAAAAGACCTCTTCACAAGCGGGCATAGAGCGTGCGCAGGTTGTGGAGCAAGTGTGATTCTGAGACAGGTAGCTGCTGTTGCTGGAAAAGATACCGTTTTCGTTGGTGCAACAGGATGTATGGAAGTAGTATCTACAATCTTCCCTTATACAGCGTGGAAAGTTCCATTCCTCCATAATGCATTCGAAAACTCAGCTGCTACTGCAAGTGGTATTGAAGCCACTTACAGAGCATTCAAGAAAAAGGGTAAAATCACCAAAAAAATAAATATTATTGCTTTCGGGGGTGATGGTGGAACCTATGATATAGGTTTCCAATCCCTATCTGGTGCAATGGAGAGAAGACATAACATGCTTTATATTTGCTACAATAACGAAGCCTATATGAATACAGGAATTCAAAGGTCGAGTGCAACCCCTTATGGAGCACATACAACAACTTCCCCTGCCGGAACGGTAATTCCAGGGAAACAACAGTTTCCTAAAGACCTGACAGAAGCGATTGCAGCCCATGATATTCCTTTTGCAGCACAGGCTGCACCGCATAACTGGCCTGATTTTACAAGAAAAGTATCAAAAGCACTATCCATTGAAGGACCTACATTTATCAATGTGCTGTCACCTTGTCCTCTCGGCTGGGTATATCCTCCACACCTTACAATGAAAATATCAAAAATCGCTGCAGAAACCTGCTTCTGGCCCCTTTATGAGGTCGAAAATGGTATTCACAAAATCAACTTCAAACCAAAAGAGAAAAAACCTCTTACAGAATGGATGAAAATGCAGGGGCGCTTCCGACATCTCTTGAAAGAAGAAAATGCACACATAGTGGAAACAGCGCAAAAGGAAATTGATAGAAAATGGGACAGGCTCCTCAGAATGGCTGAGGCAAAACTCTAACCAAAGTTTATATATGCCTTTTGAAAGTGTTAATATCTTTGAGCAAGACTTCTGGGAAATAAATAGAAATCTCGAGCAGCTAAGAAAAGAAGCAAATGCCGAAAGTGTACTTCTAATTGATACGGCAGGTCAACTAATAACAAGTACTGGTGATGTAACTTCAATAGATATGTCTGCTTTCGCATCTCTCTCAGCAGCGGATTTTGCCGCAACAAGTCAACTGGCTTTGCTGATCGGAGAAGCCGAGTTTAGCACACTATTCCATCAGGGCAAAAACTTGAGCCTCTATGTATCCGTTGTTGCTCAAAGTGTCATTCTCGTTGTAATCTTCGGTCAAAAAACCACACTCGGCCTTGTCAGATTGAGGGTGAACAATATCTCAAAAAAATTGGACCTGATATTCACGCGTATTTTTGAAAAACTTGG
>CAZOEM010000687.1:0-1937 GCA_964578735.1 uncultured Halobacteria archaeon
TTCTGAAAAGTCCGCGATATACCCAGTTGCGCTATTCGATAGGGGTGTAAATTAGAAATCATTTTAGCTTTATAATAGACCTCTCCTTTTTGTGCACGTAAAAAGCCTGTTATTAGATTGAAAACGGTCGTCTTCCCTGAGCCATTAGGTCCTATTAAAGCGTTTATACTGCCTCTGGCTATCGAAAAAGAAAAGTCATCCACGGCAATGAGACCGTCAAAATCCTTCGATAGATTATTAACAACTAATAGCCGCTTTGTTATTCCCATTTTCAAAACTCCTCTGCCGCAAGTTCTAGCAATCTGAAGAAATTTTTGCTATCTTCAAGAATCTTTTTATCTTTAGTTAACTTCACACTTTTTGTATCTCTTTGCCCATCTAGATAGTGAATAAGTACATAGCGATTGTCTAAAATGGCAAGATCCAATGTTCCTAATTGTTTTGCATATCGTTTAAGCGGGATATCCTTAAGAATGCTATCCCGCTGCAGATGTTTTACTTTGGCCCCGGAGCTTTTGTGCTCTTTCATTAGTTCCTGTAGTCTATCAAACTCCTCAGGTGTCTCCCATATAAACACCCGCCTTATTTCGCCATCCTCTCGTATTTTTATCTTTTGAATGGCCAAAATCAGTTCTAAATAACCTCTCGTTTTCCAGAATTCCGGATGCACATAAGTTGTTATCTGGGCGCTTGTTTCAAAATTGCCAAGACATTTGAACCAGAATAGGATTACTTCCTCTTTCTTGCCCATACGAATACCATCGCTTAATATCTCCCTATTAGCTTTTTTAAGACTTGAAACAAGTTCTACGTTAAAGAAATCCGAGAAATTTCCGCTTTCTTCAAAAGAGTGGGCGATCAAGTCGGCTATATTTCCTACTTTAGACAGGTTTTCAAATGAGAGCAAAAGAAAAAGTAACTCTAAGACGGCAAATACCAGTAGTGCTACTATAAAAGACTCTTTTTTATCGAACGTAAAGACTAAGTTAGCGATTACACCAGAGAGAATCATACTAATGAAACTAAGTATAATCTTAGATCGTACATTCATAGATCGTACATTCATAGCATTTCTCACCCAAACCTAAACCGACCCAATAAACCTTGAGGTCTTTTTATCATAAGAATGATTAGTACGAGACCATATATCATTTGCCTTGTTGGAGCGGCAATTGCACCTGGCATTCCTAAGAATCTCAGAAGCTCGGGAAAGACAACCAGAATAGTAGCGCCGAGAATAGAGCCTTTTATGCTGCCCATACCACCGAAAATCACCATTAATAAGATAAGGATGGATTCCATGATCGTAAAGCTGGAAGGGTCAATAAAGGTGATGTAGTGAGCATATAAGCTGCCGGCAATACCTGCGAAAAATGCACCTATTACAAAAGCAAGTAGTTTATGTTTGGTAGTATCCTTCCCCAGTGACTCGGCGGCTATTTCATCTTCACGAATAGACTTTAATACTCTTCCGAAAGGCGAATCAACAATCCTTCTAATTATAAAGATAGTTATTAGGACAAATAGGAAAACGAGAATAAAGTATGAGAACGTGGAGTCAAGAGCTAAGCCGAAAACAGTGAACCCTGGAATGCCTGGAAGCCCCATTGGACCTCTTGTAACCGATACCCAATTCTTTGTTATTGAATAGATTATGAATGCGAATCCAAATGTCGCCAATGCGAAGTAATCGCCTTTCAAACGTAAAGAAGAAGCGCCGATCACAATACCTGTCAATGCGGCAAAAGAAGCACCCAACATCATACCTATCCACGGTGAAATCCCAAAGTTTAAGGCGAGTAGGGCCGAGATATAAGCGCCAACAGCGAAAAATGCAGCATGACCTAAAGCAGGCAGGCCGGTATAGCCCACGATAAGATTGAGGCTTAGCGTCAGGATGATATATATACCTGCAATAACGAGAATGTGTAAGAGAT
>CAZOEM010000688.1:0-1936 GCA_964578735.1 uncultured Halobacteria archaeon
ATAAAGCGCTATACAGAGCTTCGCTTTGGTATACGAAACGCCTTGGAGGTATAGTAAACGAAACGCTCGTGAAAAAACTCCTGGTGCTCGTTGAAAGGTTGGGAGAGTCGAAAGGCATGAGAATATTCAAAAGAGGTTTAAATAAAGCGGCTAAATTGCTCGATAAGGGTGAAGAGATAGGAGTGTTTGTATGGGCGCCAAGGCTGAGGCATTGGCTAAAAGATCCAGACTATATCTTCTGGCTCGGGATGGTGCGGTGAAAAATGGCAACTTCTTTTGAATAACAAGCTAATCTCATGATTAGGTTTAGAGAGTGATTTAATACTAAGGATGTTAGATAATATGATAAGACTTAGTGCGATAAAATGACAACGACAAAAGTTTCAATGAAAGGGGAAATAGAGTTACCGGCAGCGATACGCAGGAAATAGGGAATAGATGCAGGTAAAGAAGTAGAAATACTTGACTTTGGAAAGGAAATCGTTATTGTCCCGGTACCAAAAGAGAGTGCTAAAGGGGTTATAAAATTTAAACGGCCCATTTCAGAAATAATTGCAAATAATAAGGAAGAAGAGGAAGAATTTGAGCGGAAAAAAAGCAAAATACGTTCTTGATAGTTTTGCCATCTTAGCATACCTTACCGAAGAAGAGGGTGCAGATGTAGTTGAAGACCTTTTAAATAGGGCTGAAAGTGGCGGGGTAAACTTATATCTAAATTATGTCAATTTAGGTGAGGTCTACTACATAACGGTTAAACTTGATATAAACCAAGGACAGAGCAGTGGGAGGAAGATTGGAAAAGTAGGAGGTGATCAGAAATATAATATGATGTCGAGATGCTATTTTTGCAACGGAAAGGTTGTAGAGAAAAAAGTAAAAGTGGATTTCCGCTGGGGAGATGAATTAGTGGTTATCGAAGATGTCCCGGCAGAAGTTTGCCAGCAATGCGGGGAAAAATATCTTAGCCCGGAAGTGTATAAGGAAATGGAGAATTTGGCTAAAACAAAGGAAAATCCAGTAAAACACATTGCAATCGATGTGATTCGGTTTGTAAAACCTGCTAGGGACAAAGTGAAAAGTTTATGATTGAACAAAGGGAAAGAACATATCCACAAGAAAGCATAATATCCAACTAAAATTAATTATTGACGCAGATTAACACGGATTAACGCAGAAGAAATTAAATCCGTGTAAATCCGTGTAAATCTGCGTCCTAAATTAAGTAGGTAGAAGTTATACTTTATATGCAAGAACAAACACATGAAACCAAAAACACTCTGCGTCGTTGGCTTAGGATATGTAGGACTACCGTTAGCGAAGGCATTCTCAAAGCATTTGAAGACGATTGGATTTGATATAGACGAAGATAAGATAGGGGATATAAATAACAATAACAACGACAACATAGAATTCACTGCAGACCCTTCTAAGATTGAGCATGCGGATTTTGTTATTATTGCTGTGCCTACGCCCGTAACGAAATCGAAGGAGCCGGATTTATCGTATGTCAAATCCGCGGCAGAAACTGTCGGCAAGAATCTAAAGAAAGGTGCCATCGTGGTATTAGAATCTACTGTTTATCCTGGCGTTACAGAAGAAGTTGTTGCATCTATCTTAGAACGAGAATCAAAGATGAATTGCGGTATCGATTTCTACATTGGTTATTCGCCCGAACGGATAAATCCGGGTGATGAAGCGCACGCATTAACAAAGATAACGAAAATAGTTGCGGGAATGGACGATGAGACGGCTGCGCCGTCAGTAATGGGTAATGGGTAATGGGTGACATGTTACGGGTTACCAATCACATATCACCGATCGCAGATCGCATGGGTAACTCGTCACAAATCACATATCACAAATTACAGAGAAATGAGAAGTCATAAGGATTTGGATGTTTGGAAAAAGAGTATGGATTTGGTGGATAGCATTTATA
>CAZOEM010000689.1:0-1935 GCA_964578735.1 uncultured Halobacteria archaeon
AATTTATAAAGCAATACGCTACTTTAAATCTGTGTTAATCTGTGTTAATCTGTGTTAATCTGTGTCTTAAAAATCATTGGAAAATGATATAGTTCTGGTAAATTATTATTTGTGAGTTCCCTTACCCTCTTCTCATTTAGCATTGATAGTTTAGACATTCCCCAGAACTTCAATCAAAATCATCCTCCTCTTATTATTTCCATAAACTCCGCTTCATCTATAATCTTCACGCCAAGCTTCTCCGCCTTCTCCAACTTAGACCCTGCTTCCTCACCTGCCACCACATAATCCGTCTTCTTAGACACGCTCAACGCCACTTTACCGCCTAATCGCTCCACGATACTCTTCGCTTCCTCTCGCGGCATAGACATCCGGCCGGTAAACACGAACTTCGGCCCTTCTAATTTCGCTTCTGCCGCAGCCTCTTTCTTTTCATACCACACCCCTGCCCGCTCCAACTTACCTAACAAATCCTTCGTGCCGCCCTGCACGAAGAACAGAATAATGCTTTTTGCTACTTCCGGGCCTATCTCTGGTATGCGTACCAGATCATCATATCGTGCATTCCGCAATGCCGCCATATCACTGAATTTATCAGCAAGCAGATATGCTGTATGCGCCCCCACATGCCTTATACCCAGAGCATAGATGAGCCGGGAAAGAGTAGTATGCTTGCTCTTTTCCAGTGCATTCAATATCTTCCGCGCCGATTTGTCGCCCATCCGATCCAGCTTCAAGAGGTTGGTTTTTGTTAAGAAGAACAAATCAGCGGCATCGGAAACCATTTTCTTATCACATAACTGCTCTATCACTTTCTCACCCAACCCGTCTATGTTCATTGCACGAAGTGAAGCGAAATGTTTTAGCCGCTCCTTCAACTGCGCACTGCACGAAACGCCAATACACCGCACAATCGGACCCTCTTTCAACACATCAGCACCGCAGATCGGGCATCTATCAGGCATTCTGAATTCTTTCTCCGCGCCCGTCCGCTTCGATTATATCACGCTCACCACCTCCGGAATAACATCGCCTGCTCTTTCCACCACTACAGTATCACCTATCCGGACATCCTTCCTTCGCAACTCATCTTCGTTATGCAATGTCGCCCTACTTACAGTCACACCACTTATCTGCACATGCCCTAATATCGCAACAGGCGTTAAAGCTCCTGTCCGCCCCACCTGCACCACAATGTCATTCACGGTTGTAAACTCTTCCCTCGCAGGAAACTTGTATGCAATCGCCCACCGTGGACTACGAGAAATCAGCCCCAATCTTTCTTGCTGCTCTAGCCCATTTACCTTCACCACCATACCATCAATTTCATAGTCCAGCTCATCTCGTTTCTCTTTCACTTCATCATGATATTTAATCACGTCCTCGAACACCTTAAACCGTCTTATCAGGGGGCTTACTTTAAATCCTATCTTATGCAAATACTCTAATACGTCCCACTGCGTTGAAAACGCCTCCCCTTCCGTTCTCCCAATGCAATAGGCGAAGAAATCAAGAGGTCTAGAGGCTGTAACCCTCGGGTCAAGCTGTCTTACAGAACCAGCAGCAGCATTTCTTGGATTCGCAAACATCTTCGCCCCCTTCGCGCCTAACAGATCATTCAACTCTTTGAATTTGCTCACCGGCATGAATACCTCGCCTCTTACTTCCAGTAAAGGCGCTGTCTCCGAGAGGATACGCAGAGGTAGAGTCTTTATCGTCTTAAGATTCTGTGTTATATCCTCGCCTGTATTCCCATCGCCTCTTGTACTCCCTACAATGAAGACGCCATTCTCATACACGAGTTCCATTGCCAGCCCGTCTATCTTTGGTTCCACCACATACTCTATCTCTTCCACGCCAAGTATCCGCCTCACCCGCTCATCGAAATCTCTTACCGCCACCTCGGTATTAACACTATTCAAACTCAACATCGGT
>CAZOEM010000690.1:0-1933 GCA_964578735.1 uncultured Halobacteria archaeon
AGCCAGTTACTGAGGGGATATGATACCAATCTTCGATGTCAACGGTGATGGATAGACTATGATTATTCATATATTATTTTTCATAATTTTTTCTGTCCACGCCATGTCGCAGAACAGCTATTCCAATTGCAGTCCATTTTCTGTTCCGTACTATAAACCTTCAAACGCTTTTGAAAACAAATCTTTTGTAAGAGCTATCGCCTCTGATTCCCCAATACCCAGCTCCTGATTCAAAACTTGCACAAGAGATATGTTCTTCACTGTTTTAACCTCAACAAAACCCTGTTCAATCAGTTCCTTTGTAGCATGCCATGCCTCATCATCCTTCTTAGACATCTCCAATTTTACACCTTCAGGAATGCAGACCCTTTCAAAAAGTTCATGGAGATAAACGACATAGCCAATCTTTGATAGAGCCATCAATGGTGATGTATCGGATACAGCAATCATAATATCTCCGAAATTTTCTTTTCTTCTTCTATCTCTTCTTCACTCAAATATGAATATTCAAGACCCATAAGTTTTAGTACCCTGGAAAAATCGTCCCTTGCCATTTCAAGCAGTTCCGCTGCCTTTGCAAGCGTTATTTGCCTCGTAAATAGCATTCCCACTACCGTAAAAAAATTTCTCCTTCTCTTTATATTTCTCAAATAATGGAAACTTCTCTATCACAACTGTTTTCATTCCGTCCACCTGTTAATAATACTTACCTTATTTAAACTTATATTTATCTGCTCTATTAAAGATAGCGCAATTTGTTTTCTATTCCCTATTTTCCGGTTTTGTGTTAATCTTGTGAACTCTCGTAGTTTCTCTCACCGCACGGTCCCCAGCCAGAAGATATAATCTAGATCTCTTAACCAATCCTTTAACCTCGGCTTGAAAATCACAACTTTTTTAGACTCTGATTTACACTGCTTTATCTTTTTTTGTCCATCACACGCCGTTTTATAGTCACAGAGCAGAGCGACCAAAGTTTATTAGAAGTTTAATTCCCCATCTGTGTCAATCTGCGTCCATCTGTGTCTATAAAATTGACGAAAGTTAATTTTTGATGCAGTCCATGACATCCAATCTCATGCCCCATTTCAACGATTAATTCGACCAATCCCGGATAATGGTCCACCACATCCGCAACAACAAAGAATGTGGCATTTACATCGAATTCATCCAGCATATCCAGCACTCTTTCCGTTGGCTTACGTAAACTTGAATAATCGTATCTTCCATCCCATTTCTCAATAAATGTTTTTAGTTTTGGATTAAACCTTTTTTAAAAATTTTTCTTTTAGCACAGACTAAATTTTCTTTTTGGGACAAAAAGAGAAAGTGTTACCAATCCTCTATGTCAACTGTGATGGATAGTGTGTTCATATTTTTTTTCATGCCTTATTCTATGCTTAATATGCCTTCCCGAAAGTCCAAGCAAACTTTAAATCTTCTGAGAAAACTCAATCCAAGCAATCCATCCACATAGCTTTTTTCTGGTAAATCATGAACAATCGCTTTAATGTTATGCGCAGTCACTCCCAGCATATTTAGTGATTTTAAGCTTATTAAAAGCCACCGCATATCCTTTCTTCGGTATCTCACCTGTATAAAACTGGTATGTGTACTTCGTCTTTGTCTCCTTTAATGCTTCGTATATCTCATCTCTTGCTTTACTGTGTGCTATCAACTTAACCTCAACCGGCTCTCTGAGTTCATCCTCTGCCAAAACCTCTACAAGCACCCATTCATCCTTATACCTTTTCTTTATCTCTTCTATTTTCATCTTCTCAGCACCACCAAAATCTTCTTCCCAATATTTTATATATAGCCTTTCAGGTAGTTAAAAATCAGTGTAATCCACGTTAATCTGTGTCTTTTTTGCAGATCGCTCCCGCTGCCCAATGCGTCGAGTAGAGCACTGGCGCAGTAGCCTTAAGCCATC
>CAZOEM010000691.1:0-1929 GCA_964578735.1 uncultured Halobacteria archaeon
GATGGTGACGGCAGGTGAAGAGCCGCAATATCTCGTTGAACTCTGATCGCTTCATAGATAGAGCAAAAAACTGAAAATGAGGATGTGAATAAGCGATTAGCGATTGGGTCTGAGAAGGGATTTGGTAAAACTATTGTTTAGGAGGCAAGTTCAGGTGACCATACCTTTATTATAGCCCGATAGGGTAATGTTAACGGGGGATAAACAAGGAGAGATATGGCAGCGTTAAAATTTAATGTGCAGATTGGAGAAGAGGGCAAAATTGAATTATCGGAATTGAGAAGATTTGAGGGAAAAAGATTCACATTTAGGCATGGATCATGTCTTATTATATAGAAGAGACCTCCAAACTTGGGAGAAAAATAAGAGTCACAAAAAGGTATTGGGAGTATATAGTTGCCAAGCACGAATCAGTAGAGTCTTTAGAAGAAGAGGTGAAAGGAACATTGATAAATCCTGAAGTGGTGAGAGTGAGCAAAGAAGACCCTGATGTTTATCTTTATTATTCAAGATACAGAAAGTATTATCTATGTGTAGTTTGTAAACATCTTAACAGAGAGGGGTTTGTCATTACCGCTTATTTAGCGGATAAAATAAAGAGCGGGAGAAGGGTATTATGAGTATGAAACCCATAAGAGTCATATATGATGAAAAAGGGAACACCCTTTATATGCGATTCTGTGATAAAAAGGAAGCTTACTGCACAGAGAGTGATGTGGATAAAGAGGTCATCTTTTCAAAAGCAGAGGATGGATGTGTAATTGGCTTTGAGATTCTCAATTACCTCCCAAAAGGTACCATAATGGACGTCTCTGCTATTCCAATCGAAACGAAAATTGTGAAAGAAACTTCTATTCACGAAGTTGAATAGGGGGGGTAAGAATGGTTGGAACGAATAAGAACAAAATAAGTTATTTGTGAATATGTAAAACTAGAATTGTGGAGATTTTGTTATGATTTGGCAGAGGTGAATAGGGATACAAACGGGGGGATTAATTTTCTAAATAAGATGTATTCAAGAGAAGCGTTTTTTTTTAGATTTTTATACTATTGTATGATTTCTATTGGCTGTAGGGTAATTGTAGGACAGCCTCTAAGATATAGCCTGTGAAGATGGCACAGAGACTATTGCAGCTAAGAAATCTGTGAAGGTGATCGAGACAATGATTGAGGTGCCAGATGTGATCGAGCCGTTAGAAGCAATGCGCCAACGTGTAGGCAAAGGAACAATCTTCAAAATCGCGTTTGAAGACCCCGTGGATCGAAGTAAGAGGGTGACGGTCTTTTGGTACACTGAAATGGGCGCACTGGACAAAAGGACTCGGTGGATTATTCTGATGGGGTGATGACGGTGGCGCTGATCGTGGATTTGGATTATGTTTCCCTGGTTGATATGGTGGGGGAAATAGCCTCGCCGCAGGTGTATAATACTTTGGGAAGTAACAAAAAATCTAGGTTTTTTATATTTCTATTCTTAAGAGATAAATAGACAAAATGAAGGCAAAAATAGCTGCGGATAGCAGGGTAGTAATACCGGGCACTATTCGTAATGAACTGGGTATAAAGCTAAACGATCAGGTAATTGTGGAAAAAATAGCAGATAAAGTGATAATCTCAAAATCATTGAGCCCCGAGGAATTTTTGAAAGAAGCTCATCTCCTTGCAGAGGATATAAGAAAAACAAAGATTCGAAAAATTGACCCTCTAAAGATTAAAGAGATATGGGAAAGATGATTGTCATTGACTCGAATATCTTTGACTACTATTTCGATCCGACAACGAAAGAACACAAATACGTAAAGTCAGAACTGGAAAAAATTATTATGAGCGGTGAAGAAATTTTGACTAATACAATTATCAGGATAGAGGTTGCACATTAGGGAACTCCCAGTAAATAGTTTACCAATTTTGATATTAAAAAGCTTATAT
>CAZOEM010000692.1:0-1929 GCA_964578735.1 uncultured Halobacteria archaeon
ATTGAAAAATTGTCCGGATAAAGATCCTTTCATTAAAATGATACATCAATTTTATGTACTCCCTGTTGGCTGTGTAGAGCCTCCCGTCATTTACGTCTAAACGTTCATAGTAGTGATCAAGATAGACCGATAAGCGGGGTCCAATTTTTAAAGTAGTGCTAACACCCAATTGTAACCCTTTGCCTTGACGGATATTGTCATAATCTATTCTGTCTCCGAATACACTCCATAAATTGAAACTGAACCATTTTGCAGGTTGTCCGCCGACCCAATAATTCAAATAACTGGTTTCGAATTCTTCTCTCTCGTAGCGATCTTTTGAAAGTTGTCCGTAAATACCAAAGTATGACTGAAGAGGACCGTTGTAATTGAAATTTGCTTTTAGTTCTTTACGTGCGATGTTGCCATCATAATCTTTTCCTATATCAGCGCCGAGGTAGATGTTTAGCCAGGTAAACCAGTGTTCCGGGCCCTCTCTCCATATGTAATTTCCTCCAACATCAACATGTCTGTACCCTGTTTGATTTACGAATCCAAGATCCGTACGAAAATCAGGACTCATTTGTTCATATGTACCGAAGACATTATATCTTTTTGTATCATGCGAATAATTCATCTTAATACCATTACCGCCGAATCCCTCTGTAGGTTGATCATGTTCCAAAGAAATGCTGTCCGGATACAGGGTTCTCGAACCAAGGGTCTGCCATCTAACATGATCGCTTTTACTTAAACGAACAATACCATCAAAACCAAGGACCCGGTTGTAATAGTTTCCCCCTTCTCTGGTGGTTAGGAGCAACCCTATATTCGACGATTGCCCGAAATCACGGAGATATCTAAAAACTGTGCCATAGGATTTCATATACAGCGTATCGGGATCAGATCCCTCCAAAGAAGGGATGACTAAGTTCGTGACAGCGTCCTC
Source organism: uncultured Halobacteria archaeon (assembly GCA_964578735.1). GTDB lineage: Archaea > Halobacteriota > Syntropharchaeia > Alkanophagales > Methanospirareceae > Methanophaga. The sequence continues at coordinate 929 of CAZOEM010000692.1, forward strand.
TGCCGAGAAAAAACCTATCGTATTTTTACCTTCTTTTCCTATTAACTTAACTCCAAAGTTCGGATCGGCTAACGTTCTTGTATGGACTGCATCGATACTTGTTTCAAAAAAGTCGTCTCCTTCGAGAAAGAAAGGGCGCTTTTCAGGATACCATAACTCAAAAGGATTATTTACATCCACCTGTATTATGTCAGCTTCTATTGTCGAAAAATCCGGATTAAGCGTTGCACTCAGTTTAAGATTATTTGTGAGACCCCAGCTCGAAGTAAAACCAATTTCGTTCGAATATTCTGTGTCAAACGGTCCCGAAGTTTCATTTTCTCTTTGTTGCACCACTACGGATTTAAATGTAGGAATAAGCTCAATATCTCTTCCAGGTATGACATTACTGAAACCAGTTATTTTTTCCAGCTGGCAAAAATAACAGTTATTATTTCTGTCTCTTGGAAATGCGCCTATATGATGGCGTACGTTTCGGGGATAACTTCTTACCGCATCGAAACCCCATATCTGCTCACCCTCTTTGCGAGGAAATTTTAACGAATTGAACGGTATCGCCATCTCGACTATATATCCTTCCTCGGTTATACGTCCGTCCGATTCCCAAATTGCATCCCACGAACCTCCGCCACCTGAGGTGCTTTCAACAATATCCGCCTGGATTCCTAATGCATTGCACCCAAAATCATAACATCTCCTTTCGTCGTTGAAAGTGTCGAACAGAATAAGAACCCAGTCATCATCCCATATATTATCTCTATCGCAATAATTAACTCTGATTTGAGAGGGGTCAGGGTCAAAGGCTTTAAACGCAACGTAAATATTTGAGTTATCGTAAGCCATGTAGACTTCGGTTTTAACAGGCGCGGGAATGTTTTCACCCGGATTGACTTCGATATTCGCATTGATTTTAACCGCCTGACTCCATACTTCCTCATCAAGATATCCGTCAATTTTTACTTCCGAGTTGATCCTGGGAACTCTGTAAGGGATTTTCCCGT
>CAZOEM010000693.1:0-1926 GCA_964578735.1 uncultured Halobacteria archaeon
CTTACCGTGATTATGGCTGCTCTGGTTATTAGTGGGATAGCGATATGGAAATATGTCTTGTATAAAAATAAATCAGTGCAATCTATGTAAATCGGTGTCGGAAATATGTTGAGCCGTACTTAACCGAACACCTATGAGAGTGAATCATACCTGCCGGGCCCATAAGAGCAAGAGATAAGAAAATCAAGTTCTTTCTCGTAAAAGGGCGACCTGTCAAGTGCCATTCCTACTGCGCCAACAACAATAACTCTTCCTTTCTTTCTTGCCATTTCCATCGCTTGTTTAACAGGTTCGTTGCTTTTTGCCGCAGCATAAATGAGTACCGAATCGGCACCTATACCATCCGTATATTTCAAAACAGTATTAACAGCATCTTTTCCGGCAGTAAAGCATATGGTGCCCCCTAGTTCTTTTGCAAGTTCCACTCGTTCTTTCATTATGTCTATGCCAATGACATGAGCACCCGCAGCTTTTAAAATCTGGCTGGCTATCTGACCAAGTAAGCCCAGTCCTATAACCACGACGTTATCGCCAAATTGTACTTGTGCCCGTCTAATGCCCTGCATGGCAATTGCACCAACGGTTGTAAATGCGGCTTCGACAAAATCCACATTTTCAGGTATCTTACAGACCAGGTTTCTTGGTACACTAACGATTTCTGCGTGATTTGCATAGCCAGCACCCGCACAGGCGACTTTATCACCAACTGCAATATCTGTAATAGTTTTACCTACTTCTAATACGACACCGCTGCTACTGTATCCCAGAGGAGACAGTTTGCCTGTTTGTCCTTTGATAAGATCAATAGTCTTGCTTATTCCGTCTCGTTTTAACATTTCTATGGCTTTATGTGCTAACTCGGGATTCTTTAGTGCCATTGATGCAAGTCCTATAACGCCTTTGCCACTGCCCTGTAAAGACCTGGTTTCGGTACCGGCACTTATCAGCGAATTGGCATTACACACCAGAACTTCGTTATCCCCACATACCGGTGCAGGAACTTCTTCTGTTACAATGTCTCCGTTTTTAGTGAATATTTGTTTCATTTATCTTCAAAATTACCAAATAACCTCCACTCCGTTTAGTTTCCCAATTTTATCATCATCCGTCAGTAATGCTTGAGAATCAGTTGTTAAATGTGTCGCTACAATCATTCTATCATGAAGATCTGGTAAATCAATCTCTATCACTTTCCTCCACCCGTTAATTGATAAATTCACGATGAACATATTTTTAGATGTGTCTAAAACATCAAAAAGCACTGAAATCTTCTTTAATGGAACGCTTACACCAAAAACCTCTCTTCCTTTGAGTATTGTATAAATGACTTCTCCAACAGCAATTTCAGGAACTTGTATTCTTACTAATCCGTTCTCTGCCTGTTTAAAAATTTCATTGGATATACGAGGTAATTTATCGGCTAAATAGGCTAGAACTGCTACGGCATCAGCGGTGAACAGCCTCATCTCATTTAATCCTCCATTCAGACCTGAGTTTTTTGATGAACTTTGATGCCTTTTCTACATCTATCTCTTTCATAGAGCCTCGCAAACTTTTCATATCGCATACACGTTTTACTATAATCCCATTTTCAACGGGGATCAATAAAATAGATTCCCCATCATGCAGTTCATATTGTACCCTAAGGGATTCTGGAATGGCAATTTGTCCTTTCGATATTTTTACTTGAGTCAAGGTATTCGTACTCATGTTTTACTTTCCACCTCTTTAATCATAGATAAAATTTGTTGCTAACACTATTTAAATAATTTGTTTCTCATTCTCATAGCAGCCATTAAGGCATCTTTTCATATTCATTCCTATTTCCTCCACTGAAGGTACCCGACCGGTAGCAATACACGTAACAAACACCGCAGGCACTTCGGCAGTCTTCGAGTATTTAACAATAGGCGCTTCTACTTTCGT
>CAZOEM010000694.1:0-1919 GCA_964578735.1 uncultured Halobacteria archaeon
GAAGTTTTTCCTTCACTCCTTTTGATAATTCTTTACTATCCTTGATTGTGATTTGTGCAAGCTTGGTTTCTTTAACTTCTTTCTGAAACTCTTCCTTGCTGATAATGTCTATTGACCAACCCGTGAGTTTATTCGCAAGTCTTGTATTTACGCCATTTTTACCAATCGCAAGTGAGAGCTGGTCCTCGGGTATTACTACAATCATTTTTTTTTCTTCTTCGATAACAATTGTTTTATATATTTTTGCAGGTGAAAGTGCTCTGGATACGAACAAACCAGGGTCAACACTCCACTGAATTACATCTATATTCTCTCCATTCAATGCCCGAACTATGGATTGAATGCGTGAACCTCTGACACCAACACATGCTCCAACAGGATCTATTTTGTCATCGTTTGAATATACTGCAACTTTTGATCTGTTTCCGGGATCGCGAGCAACGGAAATAATATCAACAATTTTGTCATATACTTCTGGTATTTCAGCCCGCAGTAGTTGTTTGAGAAAATCTGGGTGTGATCTTGAGAGAAGAACTCTTGGTCCTCTGGGAGTACTTTCTATGTCCTTTATGAGAGCTCGCGTATTAATTCCCTGATAAAGTCTTTCGCCTGGAATAACATCGCTCTTGGGGATGAATGCCTCAACTCTGCCCAGATTCAGATAAACTCCGCGAGATGTGACTTGTGTAACTGTTCCATTTATTATTTCTCCGATTTTTTTCTCATATTTCTCGTAGTTAATCTGCTTTTCCTTTTGTCTGATTCCTTGAAATAGCACCTGTTTGACAAGAATAATTGCATTTCTGCCAAACTCTTCAAGAGAATATTCTATTTCTATCTTATCCCCAATCTTTGCATCCTCTTTGTATTCTCGGGCCTCTTCCTGGGTGAACTGTAAGGCGCTGTCATCAACTTCATCAACAACCGTCATTGTTCGGCTCATCGTTATCTGTGATGTAGATTCTGATATTTCAACATGAACCTCCGCGGTTTTTCCAAATTTCTTTTTTACAACGGAGGCAAGGCTTGTTTTGAAGGTTTCTATTACATAACCCTTCTCAACACCTCTTTCTCTCGCAATATCAGTGAAAAAATTCCATAGATCAATAGATGGCAACTAACCTCCTATAAAAGTTTTTTTTGTCTCCCTCCAGGTGAAGATACTTCAAGAGTATATGCCGTTTTTATTGGGTCAACTACATCCAGAAGTACGGAGCAGCTTTTTGCAAATTGTTCGCAATTATCAAGTGTTATTCCTCCTTTTTTGTTGAGAAATATTCTTAATAATCTTTTCCTCTCATTTCCCTTTATTTCAAGGTCTACAAGTTCTAATTCGTCATCTGCAAATTGCTCCTGCATAGTTTGCTTTATAACTGCAATAATGTTTTTTCTCATTTCCTGCTTGTCTATTTTCATATTTATTACATAACACAAATAATCGTAATTTTCAAGGATTTTCTTAATATTATTTTGCTTGCCATCTTTAACTGTTTATTATGTTTTTAAACTTTTCTTGCTCTTGTGAAACCAGAGCAGTTACAAAGGAGACTACTTCATCTATGGGAATAGTATCTTTCTGTTTCTTCCTTCTAAGCTTAGCTTCGCAGGTACCATTCTCTATCGATCTTGAACCTATGATAATTTGTACCGGTAAGCCAATCAAATCTGCATCCTTGAATTTGAAGCCCGGACGTTCATCTCTGTCATCAATTAGTGTTTCTATGTTCTTTTTCTGAAGTTCACTATAGATACTCTCTGCTGTTTCGGTAACCCTTTCGTTAGAAATATCAATAGGTATTATGTGGACGATGAAAGGTGCAACTGATATGGGCCAGATAATACCCTTTTCATCGTGATACTTGTCAATGACAGATGCCATAATTCGTTCAATACCAATTCCATAACTTCCCATGACAATC
>CAZOEM010000695.1:0-1916 GCA_964578735.1 uncultured Halobacteria archaeon
TGACGAGCGCGCCAATGTCCGTCCGCCCGCGCGTCAGCGCCGCGGCTTCGGCGCCGGCGTCGAAATTTTCATGCTGTACGCGGATCGTTCTCGGCGACATGGAAACCCGAAGGATGAATTCGGCGCCAAATTAGCGGCGCCGGCGGCTCATGGAAAGGTGAGAAAGCAAAGGCTCAAGGAAGCAATTTCGCAGCGGTCAAAAAGCCCCAGGCGATCAGGGCGACGCCCGTCGCATGCCTGAACCGCCAGGCCGCGGGCAGGAGCTTTTCCGCCAGGATCACCATCGTCAGCGCGGCCATCCACAGGAGATTCATTGCGCCGACGACGAACATGACCGCCATAAGCGCCCAGCAGCACCCGACGCAATATTGGCCATGGCGCAGGCCCATGACCAAGGCGCCCCGCGCGCCGTCGCGCCATTCCGCCAGAAAAAAGCCGAGCGGCGCGCGGCATTTGGCGAGGCAGGACTCTTTCAGAGGCGTGAACTGGAAAAGGCCGGCCGCCAGCAGGATGCCGGCGCTCAGCGCGACGCTTGCGCTCTGGGACATGGGCGTCAGAAGCGCGGCGCGCGCGAGGGCCGTCTGGGCAAGGGCGGCGAAAGCCGCGAAGCCGATCCATGCGGCGAGATAGCCCAAGACAAAGAAAGGCGCGCTAACCTCCGGCGCAGCGGCGGCCGCGGCGCGCCGCCGGCTCAATTCAGCAAAGACGGCGAGCGTACGGACGACGGTTGGCCCCATCATCGCCGCCATCATCACGCTCCACATGACGAAGGCCGCCGCAAGCTCCGCGGCGAGCGGGCGCGCGGCCATCCCCATGTCCGGCCCCGCCATTCCCGCCATGCCGGCGTTCATGCGGGCGAGAGCGATCCAGCTCGCGCCAACGATCGCCGCCAGGCCGAACCAGACCGCCGCCTGCCGCAGCAGCGCTCCTCCGGCCCGCGCGCCCGTCGACATGAAGGTCACGCCGATTGATAGGCGAAGGGCGACAGGAAGCCGTTGCGCCCCGACAATGTCCAGTCCATGCCGAAGTCGTTGAAGCGCAGCATTTTCGAAAGCGCGACGGTCGCAGGTTCGCCGGGCGCGATGCAGATCGGGTGATTTTCGATCGTGACCGGCTTGCCGCCCTGTCCCTCGATCGCCTCGATTTCGGCCTCGGCGATGCCGGGTATGGTCAGGCTCGCATGTTTGCCGTCGCTTTCGTAACGCATGGCGACGTTCTTCGCGCCGAGGAGCTCGCCGATGAGAGAGGCGAGGATCTCAGGATGGCCGCCGGCTTTGCCCGAAAAAATCGTGTGCAGCGCCTCGTTTTGCGCGGCGCTCGCTTTCTCGTCGAAATAGGCGGCCGCCCTGCCCTTGGTGTGCATCATATGGCCGGGCATATGCAGCGCCAGCGCGACATTGAGGCCGTCGAGGGCGACATCCCCATATTGGCCCTTGTCGATATGCCAGGCGACCAGGACGGTGCATTCCTCCTCGGTTGGCGCGCTCAAAAAGACGCAGGGGCATGCGGCTTCACAATTGCACGACTCGAAGTAGGTCCCGCTCAAATTCCATTGGGTCATGGCGTGATCCTCCCGTCCGCGTCTCGACTCCCGGCGGGAGCGTCGACGGAACCGAACGTCCGCAAGTTGAGAAAAGGAGAATTCGTCGCTTACGCGCTGGTTCCACCGCCCGCCGTGCGGCAAGGCGCAGATTCATGCGCGCATGGCGTCGAACGGGAAAACCCCGACGTCCTTGCCGTCCGCAACGCCGCGAAATACAGCGCTTCCACGAGATCGGCGAAGGACAAGGCGCGACAAACATCCGTATCTTCCGCAGGCAGGCGCGGAACAGGAAGATCGTTCGCGGAGGCTGGCCGGCTTACCCGCCCGTCATCGGCGGAAAGAAGGCGATTTCGCGCGCGCCGGCGATCGGCGT
>CAZOEM010000696.1:0-1910 GCA_964578735.1 uncultured Halobacteria archaeon
TGGAGGAGAACGAGGGTATAGTGATTATGGCAACGAATTTGAGTCAGAATATTGATGATGCGTTTATGCGGCGGATGCATTTTAATGTTGAGTTTCCGTTTCCGGAAGAAGAGTACAGATACAAAATATGGCGGAGTCTGTTTCCAAGAGAGGCGCCTATATCTGAGGATATAGAGTTTGAGTTTTTGGCCAAAAGGTTTAAAGTGGCGGGTGGTAATATTAAGAACATCGTTGTAAATGCAGCGTTTTTGGCGGCTGAAGAATCCGGGGTCATTAGGATGGAGCATGTGATAAAGGCAGCAAAACGGGAGTTTCAGAAGATGGGAAAGGTCTGTTCGCAATCTGAGTTCGGGAAGTATTATGAGGTTGTGAGTAAGTGAAAGATAAAATTAAAGAGCGAAAAATCTTCAAATACATGAAATAAATAATCCATAAGTAAATATGCAAAGCGATATGAATGAGGATGGGGAAGGTGATAATCATGGAAGATTATGTTAAGGTATCAAAAGAGGCGTTTGCGCCAATAGCAGAATTAGTCAGGATTGGTTTATTTAGGGATGAGAAGGATGCTCTGGTAGGAATAATACGGGAGCAAGCAAAAAACAAAATGCACTATTTTAGTGAGAAAATCGGCAAAATGAAGAAGAAGTACAAAGTGGACTTTCAGGGATTTAAAAAGAGTATTGAGGGAAGAAAAGATGAGGAAGTATTTGAGGAATGGGATGACTTCATACAATGGGAGAGTTATGAAGAGGCACTGAGATATTGGACTGAAGTTGAAGAGCGTGTCAAAGGCAAAGTTAAATGACGGTAGCACAAATTTTAGCGGTCTTATCCTCCAGCGACCTGGTCATAGAGGTAGAGGTTATTGAGATGAACATAGAGCCAAAAACGCAATCGCTACGAGCCAAGGTAAGACTAAAGAAGGGTTATGTGCTCTATGTGAATGAAGGGATAGGAGAAAATTACCGGAGATTTTCTTACCATTTGCAAAAAGGTGATGAAATGATACGTAGATGGGATAATGCACCTCATTGGAGAGGTATTAGTACGTTTCCATTTCATTTGCATATTCCAGACAAGGCTAAACCAATAAAATGCGAGGAGGTATTTGTAGATGATATACTATTAGAGATCAGAGATATTTTCAGTCAATTTATTGGGTAGAGCGGGCATATTCGATAGTTTTAGAGTATGCTTTGATGACGCGGAGAAAAAACTTTACCTCTATGAGAAGGCGTAATGGAAGATGAAAGATAAAACATTGCTGGAAAGCGATATTGATGAATTTAGAAAGAAGATAGGAGAAGTGTTAACCCGATTCCGGGAGATATAGTTTGCCTACCTTTTCGGTTCCTTTCTCGAAAGCGATGCGTTTAATGATGTGGACATAGCTTTATATCTTTCTAAAGATCTCAGACCCTATAAGGAGTTGAAATTCTCTTTAAAGATGGAAAGAGCGATAGAAAAGGAGATTGAACCAAGATGTGAATTTGATGCTAAGATTCTCAACCATGCACCAATAATATTTCAATATGAAATTATAAAAACAGGTACAGTTGTCTTTTCCAGAGCGGAAACGAAGAGGATAAATTATGAAGTAATGGTGCTCTCAAGCTATTTGGACTATAAGGGAACATCTGATTGGTTAGATAGGGAATTTCTTGCGAGGGTGTGATAGACAATGTTTGACGATAAGGGCATATTGGACCATCTAAGGGCGTTAAATGAATCTTTGAAGGATTGGGAAAGGTATCAATCCATCCCGCTTGAGGAGTTACACACGGACAGGGACAAAAGGAACATGGTTCTCCATGCCCTGCTTATAAGCATTCAGTCTGCGATAGATATTGTGAACCCATTTTCGTAAACTTAAAGACACGGCAAAACCAAAGTTAGCAGACCTAACA
>CAZOEM010000697.1:0-1909 GCA_964578735.1 uncultured Halobacteria archaeon
GGGTCACAGCTCTTTTTCAAGCGAGAAACGAAAAAACTACATGCATCAGCAATTTGTTTGAACCGGACAAAGCTCCAGTATCCTAAATCAAATAGGTAAAGTATATTTGGGTCTTTTGTGATGAAACGAAACTTGCTGTCATGCCTTTTGCCGTCTGTGACTTGAAGCTTGGTGATTGCGAGACTCACATTGGAAAATTTCGCATTTAGCTTTAGCGCAGCTTGCGACTTAGAAGTGCTTTTAAATAGCTTTTCAAGAGTCCTATTGAGCTGTATAATGCTCCCATCCACAGAGAAGCAGTCTTTGAATTGTGCGAAGAAGAATCTCTCATCGGGCTCGAGCGAGTTGATATAGCTCATGCGCAGTCGATTATACACGCCCCTGAAGAACATCCAGTTGGTGTTCGACAGCTTCTTGCTGAGCGCCATGCGGCTGAGCCCTGTTACCTGATTCCCCTGATGAATGGAGGAAAATGATGCAGTGAAAAAGGCTACCAGTTTTGATAGGCAGCCCCGCGGAGCCGATTCAATCGCAGACAGCACCATTAGCCAGAAGAAAGGAACAACGGTTAATTTCCTCTTACGCTTGTCTTCCACCCCATATTCTTTCGCTAGTTCTACAATCGCATCTTCGGATAAAAACGCAGAGTACTTATGGAACATCTCTTTCACGCTCATAATGTCTTGTTTCACCTTTACAATATATAATTTTTGATTTCAGGTGAAATTCGTAGCTCACGATTGGTCACAGTTACGACCCAGCCTTATCAAACGTCCATCAATTAATTGCAGAGCCGGATAATTCCACACACACTTTTGTGTCGCTAAAAAGGATGTCCTTTCACCGAATGTCATGGTGGGCATAGTTGTTACATAATAACAAATATGCATGAAAGAGTAGTAGTTACATCTTTTCTAAAAAATACATGGTATAGCCCTATTTCGCTTAAGTTTATGGAAATGGGGAAGAGGGCTATACCTATATCACTATAAAATTCGATTGTGCCGTCACAACCATTCTTATGCCAACAACCTAAAAATTATCCTATCTGTTAGATAAAAAGGGTGATGGTTTAAAAACTAACGCTTTTATCTTCAAGAAGAATGGAAAAACGCAAAATAGTTCCGCGGGTGCACGCATCGACCGCGAAGATTTGGTCGCTATCTAATAGCCAGGGGCTACTACAGATACATAGGGTATTACTTGGTCATGACGGGTCTATGACGAGTCTTATGGAGCTGATCTCATGCTGCGAAGTTGCGATTCGAACAATCAAGCAAGTGGTAGTTCCTTGCCCTTCGGAAGCTGCGGACCTACTCGTGGTAGACATTGGCGAGCCGGTAAATGAGCGTGAGATTATAATTGTTCGAAAGACAGATGCTCTGCCGCTACTCTATGCGCTGTCTTACACACCTTTATCAAGGCTAAAACCTGGGTTCAAAACCGATCTGATGAGGGCGGACATCCCGATCGGCAAGATTATGCAACGGCATCGAATCGAGGCGAGGCGGGAGATACTGGATGTCGGCTATCTGGAGTGTGATCGTCAGCTTGAGGTACTGTTGGCTCGTCCCGGCCCTTACCTCTGGCGAGTGTATAATATTATTACATACGGGAAACCCCTGATTACTGTTAAGGAGTGCTTTCCTGTCGCACTATGAAACCTTTCTTTAGAAAAGAAAGCTTGACCAAAGAAACATGATCATTTTTCCTTCTTTTCACTTTTAAGGTATGCACATAGGAGTATTTAAAACATTCGGGATTTTTTTCGGTGTGTGTATCTCGAGATTCCCCTGTTTCATAAAATCTTATTCTATGCTGGTATTTTTAGAATCGAACCGTTTTCGGAAGTAATAACCTAGGGTGATGAAAATTAGCTATATTTAGGCGATTTTTATATCATAATACT
>CAZOEM010000698.1:0-1909 GCA_964578735.1 uncultured Halobacteria archaeon
CTGATTTCTGATATAATCTTTATATACCACCAAGTGTATTTTATATTGGTCATAGTTCGTCCCCCCTTATTATCCCTTAACACATTATAATAAATCTAATAGGGGGGGATGATATATTTTTCCTTAAAATCTAAAAAAAAAATACTTTATACATGCCTGGTAAGTTATGTTGTTAGAATAATAAAAGGGTGGAGGAATGAACGGAAAGAGAAGAGAGATATGGATAAAAGCGGATGTAGGGACGTGGGCGAAAAAGAAGTCGCGGATTACAACCGGCTTAGAATCCGGTGTGGATGGCGTGCTTGTGATAGAAGCGGACGTAGCGAAGGTAACGGAATTAGGCCATCTAAAAATAGCTGCCTTTGCATCTGACTCGGAGACGGAGTCGGAGTCGGAGTCGGAGTCGGAGTTGGGAATAGGAGAAGCGGATATAGTTGTTTACGGTGCGGGAAGTGAAGGAGATGGCACAAAGCAGATTCCAGCGGAGATAATAGAATCGAACGTGTTAAATGCGTTGAAGAGCATTTTTGGTACTAAACCCAACGCGGGGTATGTGGAGCTACGAGGGAAGAAGTATGAGCAATTTGCAGTGGATATTGCAGATTACTGTAATTACGTGATTGTGATAGGAAAGGATTGGAAGATAATACCGCTGGAGAATATAATAGCGGAATTGCAGCACAAGGATGCGAAGGTGATTGCAGGTGTGCAGAGTGCAGAAGAGGCAATGACGGCATTTGAAACGCTGGAATACGGTGCTGATGGTGTGCTTCTTGATACAGACGACATATCAGAGATAAAAAGAGCGGTGGAAATGAGAGACGCAAGCGAAATGGGTAAAATGCCGCTTTCTAGCGCGAGGATAACCAAGGTTGAAGAACGAGAAATGGGTGATCGAGTATGCGTGGATACCTGCTCATTGATGAGCTTAGGCGAGGGGATGCTGGTGGGTTCTCAGTCGTTCGCGTTGTTCCTTGTGCATTCGGAATCCGAAGAGAGCCCTTATGTAGCTGCGAGACCGTTTCGTGTGAATGCGGGTCCGGTGTATGCCTATGTGCTAGTGGGAGAGAAGACAAGATATCTTTCGGAATTGACGTCTGGAGACGACGTCTTAATTGTGAATGCCGAAGGAAATGCGAGAAAAGCTATTGTTGGCAGGGTGAAGATAGAGAAGCGACCACTTATGCTCGTGGAGGCGGAAGTGGAAGGAGAAGAGAAGAGGAAGTGCAGTATTATTCTTCAGAATGCGGAGACGATAAAGTTAATGGGCAAAACTAAGCCGATTTCCGTTGTCGATTTGAAGGAAGGTGATGAGGTTTTGGTTCATGTAACGGAAACGGCAAGGCATTTCGGGATTGCTGTTGAAGAGATGGTGATAGAGAAGTGAGCTCGAGAAATTACAATTTCCAATAAATGAAAAGACAAAAGTTTGTATATAATGCCCGGGCAGGAGATAATACGAAGTTCGTATATATTCCCAAAATGGAACAAAAAGCGAATTTTGTATATAAGGCGTTAAGTGAAATCGTGGGCGAATGGTCTATTAGCAATGGATTAAATGAACGATAATAAAGATATGGTGGTAGAAAAATGAATAATCAATTATCATATCTCCGGGCTAATAAAGATAGGATATGCCTAATACACTATGCATGTACAGATGTTTCAAAGATTCCAATCAAAATTCCTTGTATAGTGATAGCAGAATATAGCAAGCGTATAGAAAAAGGATTCTCTGTAATAGAGAAAAAAGAGGAGAAGGCTGTACTTCACGATTTTTATGAGTATGTTAGTCATAACCCCAACAATATTTATGCCGGATGGAATTTCAAAGATGTGACTTATGGGTTACCCGTTGACTTTCAAATAAAGGTGGGACACTGGGACACATCACTTGTTATCAAATACG
>CAZOEM010000699.1:0-1898 GCA_964578735.1 uncultured Halobacteria archaeon
ATGCGCCCCAATACAAGCTGCTTACATACTTGCAAGCACTGTGCTGGGTTCACGACGGACGAAACTACAAGAAATTGCGCCCCGTGGTGCCGGAGCACAGTGAAAAGCTCGATGATTTTCGGGGGAGATATTGGGATTATTATCGAAAACTCTTACAATTCGGAGAAAATTCGTCTCAAGAGGAGGCGGAAGTACTATCGGCAGAATTTGATCAATTGTTTTCCACGAAAACCTGGTATCCAGCTCTGGATGAGCGGATTGAAAAGAGTAAGGCTAAAAAGTCGGAGCTCCTAATGGTATTGAAACATCCAGAGCTTCCTTTACATAACAACGATGCGGAATTGGGTGCGAGAGCACAGGTTCGCAAGCGTGATGTGAGTCTGCATACTATGACCGAAGATGGTACAAAGGCTAACGATACCTTTTTGACGATTGGTCAGACTGCGAAGAAGTTGGGTGTGAGGGTGTATGAGTATATCTTTGATCGGGTCAGTGAGCGTTTTCGCATGCCGTCGCTTGCGGAACGGATTAGGGCAAAGAGGTTTCCTGAGAAAGACTACGATACCGATTAGAATGAATGTTGTGTGTTGGATGTGGTATATTTTCCAAGACATATCGGAAAGTGCAAGAAAGAATATTGATAGCTGTGTATGACTGAATAGTATGTCCGACTTGGGAGTGACTCTATGGAATGGTATATCTCCAAGTCTATTACCAATCAATTTGGAGAGGATACATATGTTCATATATTTTTTCTGCTATTTCCATTTGCCTGTCAAATTCGTTCTCATCATCACTAACTTTTCTAAAATCCTCCAAGAGTCCTATCAGTTTGATTTGTTCATTTTGCTTTTCGTCTTGTTTATCAATCCATTCCTGAATTCTCTTAACTTGTTCATATCCTATGTCTACCCTCTCCATAACCGATGAAAAGCCTATTTCTTCAAAAATATCCTTAAATCCGCTCTCACCGTACTCATTGAAGAGTATCTCATACAAATTATTTATCAAGAAACCATCAGAGATTTTAACACTTCCTTCCATACTTCCCGAAATACACTTCGGAATCTCTTTTCACCTTTTCATCCACATAAACCTTGCCCTCTATTTCCTTGTTCAAAAGGAAATCGAATATCTCCAGTATCTTAAGTATTGAATACATTCTTAAGTGTCGCTCTTCAAGCAATTCTCTATCCGCATCGCTCAATTCTTCTCTATCAACCGCCACAAGGATACCTTTCGGCTTCACTTTCCGCATAACTGTCATTTTCGACCAAGCCTCCGCTTTCGTAGCCCCAGTTGTGATGACATCATCTAAAATTAATACAGTATCTCCGTCTCTCAAATCACCGACAATAAGTTCCTCTTCAGGAACTCCATGTGCCTTCTTTTCCTTCCTGTCGTAACCCCACCTTTTATCTATTTGACGTGCTTCGCTCAGTCTTGCTGCCACGAGAGCTGATAGCGGAATACCTTTATACGCAGCGCCATGAATATAATCAAAATCAGTGCCTATTTCCACAATCGCTGCAACATAAGCATCTGCCACTTTCACTGCATCTCTCCCAGTTCTCATAGCTTCTGCAATATTTATAAAATATGGAGACATGCGACCGCTTTTCAGCTTAAACGACCCAAACTTTATCGCATCTGTCCGGATCAGATGTAGAAGAAAATCCTCTTTGTATCCCTTCAGTGGCATCTTTCTATAATCAATCCATGCTCCTTCGCATCCGCATATTCATCTCCATTAAGGTAGAGGTTACGAATTAATAAATAACCGGACAAATGTTTATCATCTAAATTCACTTCATTGTTAAACAAGATGCTATTTCTTCTTCCGCTTCTTTTCCCTTCACCTCCGCTCTCTGCCTGTAGGAAGAAGAAATAGCATCTTG
>CAZOEM010000700.1:0-1898 GCA_964578735.1 uncultured Halobacteria archaeon
TTACTACAGAGGATGGCATATCAAATACGACCTCCTTTTCTGCTACTTTCACATCTTCCGTGTCCGTGTCGCCTGTATCCAGGTCTGTTGCTTCAATCGTATATGCACCTGTATCATAGAACCTTACTGAGAATCGCACTTGTCCATCTTCTTCCATCACAACATCGAATCCGTAGCAACTTGTCCATCTTTTTCCAGTGAATGGATCAATAAAAATAACATTTTCACGATTGAAAGTATCTGCGAAGTCATCCAGTCCCTCTTCAAACTCAACAAAGTTCTTTCCTACCATTACATCAACATGTACTATATGCCCATATATGCCTGTTACTGTTACCGTTACCGACTCCAACTCGCCAACCTCGGTCTTATCAACTTCGAGGTCAACTTTGCCTTTTAGCACCTCCACTGTCTTAGTTCTGGATGCTAAATCTAATCCCCTGGCGTTCTCTTCCTCTGTTACAATCGAAAACATGTACGTGCCGAGTATCCAATCCGTAGTGTCTATTTGCTTCGCAGGATCGGTTGACCCGTATTCTACGAGCTGCGCTACGTTTATATCATCAAATCTCTGTGTTTCGTTGCCAACCGTCCGCGATTTTATTTGCCGCCCTTTTGGGTCCGTAATTATCAGGTCAACACAATCATCCGGATTCAAGTCCGTTACCCCCGAACAATCTACTCTCAGAGTGGTCCCCGCACATATTGTTGAAACGACATCCTGCCCCACTTTTAATTCCAGTGGTATAGTAGGCTTTGATACAGATATTTGCTGTGTTAATGCACCGGATGTTACTCTATACGTACCTGTCCTTGTCATTGCTTTTGTGTCAAAGGATATACCATCAACGATCTTGCCATCCACAGTATCAGTCTTAAATGCAGATGCGGAGAATAATTCACCATCTGTATTTGTACATAGAATGCCTTCTATCATTATCGTGTCTTCTGTGTTGTTGAAGATGATCTCCTGACCGAGTTTTATCGCATCTGTTGTTCTATTTGTGAGTTCAATTACCACAAATCCCGGATTCACCTGATAACCATTTCTTATAGTCAGGTATTCATCGGTAATATCAGTTGCGCTTCCCATTGGCACCATCGCCACTATTAGCAAGAGCATAATCGCCACCATTACAAGCCCTATTATCGCTTTACCTCTCATTTTTGTCCCCACTTTTCCTTTTTTCCCCCTTGCTTCTTTTTTTACTCTTCACTTCCTACGCGAACACCGCTTCGATTCCGGCTACTTTTTATGGTGGTGTTGGTTTTGCTGGTCCAATGTCCACGTCTACTTCATCCGTATGCCCCTTGCCATCATCTGCCTCTACCGTGTATGTTCCTTCTTCTGCACCTGTTGTATCAAGAATTGCCTTGAACGTGCCGTTTTCTACTGGAACAGTTGCTGGTGGGAGTTCTGCCTCGCCCGTAACAGTGACAATAATCGTATATCCGTCCTCTCTGTTTGATGTCCCTGTTACAACAAGTGGCTCTCCAACGGTTACATCTGCAATTGGATTGAGGTGTACCATAGGTGTTTCAACATTTATGTAACCTACCCACAGGAGATCATCGCTCCCTGCTGCGCCTACCGTTGCATCTGCAATTATAGCTAAAATCTGGTCTCGTGTCTTCGATCCGATATCTTCTAATGGACCATATGCTGCCTCAAACTCTGCGCCAAAAAGATGATCATCGTTTATCTCATCATATACTCCATTACGTCCCGGACTTACCTCAACTACGGCATATTTACCTGTGTCTGCGTCCTCATCGACATAGAGCTCTTTTAAGTAGGAATAATCTATACCAGATACAGCGGAACAATCATGGGTAATACCAGGAACAGCCGGAACACTACCTGGATTTATTCCTCTCCCGGAACCGCCCTTTGGTGC
>CAZOEM010000701.1:0-1895 GCA_964578735.1 uncultured Halobacteria archaeon
TATTCTATTAATGCTGTCGTTTAAATGGAAAATTTATGCTTGTTATAGTACAATATTAACACATCGCCTACATCAATATCACTCGGCGGTGGCGCATGGTACCCACAGGTTCGTTTCCATCCCTTAGAGACAAGACAATCGCCAAGCCTTTTTGCACTAATCTCCTCTTTCCCACATGGGTAACCACGACATGGATCCCCTGTATTTAAATATGGATGTCCACCTGCAATGAGACATTGAGAAACAAAATTTGCACAATCACCACCATGAGATGAATAGCCACAGCACTCCCATCCCCAATATGACCACGGGGTACAGCTCTTGTAATCTCCACACACATGATTACAAGAATTCCACCATTGCATGGCATAGTTATAAGCCGCTTGGCGGTCATAAGAAGAACTCGAACTCACAACTCCATGCTCAGCACCTTGATCAGTAAACGCATTATTGACAATCTCATCTGATTTCCCATCGAAAGTGAATCCCGCTTTGTCGGCATAATAAGTACCGTTTGTATCTGTACCAGATTCGCTCATGACTAGTTTATCAGCCATCTGACCAAATCTGGCAGCTTCTCCACCAAAAGGGAATTCCGCAGTGTTAGCATTATAAAAGCCAGTAATATCTTTGCCATTTCCATACATGTCTCCAGTGAGAGGAATAATATCAGCCGGACCCACAGATGCCACGATACCATCAATCACATTGCAATCAATATTCAGCGTAACACCGCCCCACGTTTCGCCATGCCCACCTGCGTATTGTCGGATGCGTTGGTGATTAGCCCAGAGACCGTTTGATAGACATGCAACATCCCACACCGTTGCACCGCTATTATACGAACTGTAAATCCAATGAGCAGGCCAAATCGCATCTGGTACATTGCTAATGCTGGCGAAATCGCTAATTGCCGAGCCACAGGATGATCCATAGACACCCGCTTCGCTACCTCTCGCGTGAAGCTGGGCAGTCCAACCGGAAATGAAAGACTTAGCAGCATTACGACACGCGGTATTCATCGTGTCGTAAGCCTCTAGATCATAATAGATGATTGTACCCGACCCGTCCGCTAACGCAAGTCCGAGATCGATGGTGACATCAATGGCAGCATTTGCTTCGCTTATGCCTTGGTTGTAAGCGGTAGCTGGATCATTGCTTATGCTGCAATGACATTATCTTCTGAACAAAAGTGGATATGTCTTGGATAAGTCCTTATGCCTTTGTGATGCGGTGCTGTGACAATTCTGTATATCCTGTCGTCCGCTGCCAATGGAAAGAGAATTTATCCGCCATAGGATACCTAACATCAATCAAAGAACCATCAATTAAAATCAGCCTTATCCTATCTACACGAAGTTCCGCATCTACAACTATATCCGAGAATTCATCTTTTGCTATCTTTAAAAACGCTAGATACCTGCGGAACATCAAATCTCCCCTATTAAATCCCTCGCCAGCTTTTTCATCTCTTCTATGTTATTTCTTAATGCTAAAGCGGATAAGAAATCCTCATAAGATGGATGTTCCGACAACTTCCCCTCTTCTATCGCTTCCTCTATCTCTTCAGGCTCTTTTACCTTGTGCTTCGATAATATCCCTTCGAGTTCCCTCTTTTGGTCCACTATCTCCTTTACAATTATGATCGGTTCCAAGTCGCTCTTCACAATTGACATGATTTTTATTTCTTTCTTAATCTATGTAAACTTTTCTACACAATAGTGACCTTGAAGAAATTGTTCTGGAGCTGAAAAGAAGTGGTGTATGGATAAGCGAAGAGGTCATAAAAAGTAAGGCCGTTGAAGACGATTTTTATATTATCTCCCCCAATATTATGTACCAGGCAATTCGAATTTAATTTTTTAGGGGGTAGATAAGGCACAAAATCAACTTCC
>CAZOEM010000702.1:0-1894 GCA_964578735.1 uncultured Halobacteria archaeon
CTGACTATTTTATGGCAGTAAAAGGGCCGACTGTTTCAATTCAACGAAAGGCGGGTAATCCGGGAAATTATGGAGAAAAATCAAGGTTTTGATGATTGAAAACTTTTTCTCATTCAAAAGTGTCTATCTTCTTAGTTAGCGTTTCCAATCCACTATAAGCAAGATGCACTAAAATTTTATTGCGATACCTTTTATATGCCCTATGTCGTATTAAGATTATGAAAGAAGTTAAAGAACACCAACTGTTATCGGATAACCCAGTAACCCTAGAACGCGATGATAAATTCGGTTTTATGCCATATGTAAAGATTTTGGAAAATGGAATCCTTAATACGGAGTCTCTTCCGTTTACTGTCGGCATTTTTGGCGGGTGGGGTACTGGAAAGACCAGCCTCATGCATCTGCTTTGCAACTGGCTTGATAGATATCCGTTTAGCTGGCGCGATGTCCCCGGAGCCGATAACGAGGGACTCCTAAGCTCCCTCAGGGATGATTTCGATATTGCATGGGCGGAAAATGTAGACATCCGCAAATCCAATGGCGGCAAAACCATCCGCATCGTTAATGATGGGAACTCAGCCAAAATAAGGATCAATAAGAAGAAGGAAAAAGCAACTCTGAAAATCAGTGCTCGTAGAACTTACAACCTAAAAGTTAAAAAGGAGAACGGCAAGCTATACCTTAGGCGTGATGGATATAATACCATTTGGTTCAATCCCTGGAAATACGATAACAAAGAGATGCTTTGGACTGCGCTAATTCGATCTATCATCCTGAAAATTCACAATGAAGCTCCAAAGAGGAAGTTGAAGAAAAACGCAGAGACGTTGCTCCAGGATATTGCTTTGTTCGCTTTCAAAGTAGGGATTTCTACTGCTACTCGTGGTGTAATATCCCCCGGTGATATTGAAAAGATGAAGAAGACTATGGCGAATCAAAGTGTAAAGGAACCTGATTTTCTAAACACGTTTGAATCA
Source organism: uncultured Halobacteria archaeon (assembly GCA_964578735.1). Taxonomy (GTDB): domain Archaea; phylum Halobacteriota; class Syntropharchaeia; order Alkanophagales; family Methanospirareceae; genus Methanophaga. The sequence continues at coordinate 978 of CAZOEM010000702.1, forward strand.
AAGTTTTCACAGCTCGTTGATGATTTTGTTGGTGAAAAAGGTAGATTAGTTGTATTCATTGATGATTTGGATAGATGCCTTCCAGAGAATGCTATTACTATTCTTGAATCTCTTAAGCTTTATCTGGACAACCCTCACTGTGTATTTGTACTCGGTATGGACCGTGCAATCATTGAACTCGCAATTAAAGATAGATATGGGGAAGGTGTTCAACTTTCAGGGCGCGAATATCTCGAGAAGATTGTTCAACTTCCTTTCTTTCTCCCTCCCATCCCATTTGAGAATTTGAGGCAAGTCTTGCAATCCCAAAGCAAGGCAGCCGATTATGCCAGTGAGATTTGGGATTTGCTTTATTATGGCCTGGGAGAGAACCCACGTAAGGTAAAGCGCTTTGTAAACAGTTTTTACATGGCTCAGGGAGCTCTAAAATATCTGGAAGATAACCCGAGCATGGATGATAAGACTGGAGATTTAGAAGGTGTTTCGGATGAAGATCAACTTTTTTATCTCGCCAAGGTTCTTGTTATTCTAATGTCTTATCCGGAGTTTTACGACTATCTTCTTATAAATCCCTCAGGGTGGGATAACTACGAAGCAGTCATGAATTTCGAACATAAGGAAGAAGTTTCGGAGCAATATTCTGATTTAGAGCTTCATTGGCAGAATAGACAGTTACGTTCATTTATGCAAAAAACGTCCGGTGGAGATTTTCCGCATCCTCCTTCGCATTACTTTTTGGAACGTATTCTTCGTTTTACAGGTATTATCGAGAGAAGGGAATATGCGGAGGGGGAGAGAAACGCAAGAGAGGAAGAAGAATACAAAGAACACAAGAGCTTTCATCCCCCAGCGGAAGAGAAATAAGGGGGTGCCGAGATAAATGCATAATATCCAGTTGGTGAAAATCCAACCTGAGG
>CAZOEM010000703.1:0-1891 GCA_964578735.1 uncultured Halobacteria archaeon
ATTCTTTTATTGACAAAAGATTTATTATGGGATAATAAATAAATAAAAATCATTGCCTTGAAGGAGGGTAATATGAAAAAAACTTCAATCAAATTTCTTATTTCAATCATTGGAATATTATTTATTGTCTCGACCAGCTTTTCTCAGATTGAACTGACTGCATTTGGGATATATAATCTGAATCTCTCTTATCCTGATCAAGGAACCATTAATTCTGATGTGGAAAGTGCATTCGCGGGCATTGTGGATGCATGGAAATCCCTTATTGGGCCCGTTCTTCAGCAGCAGGACAATTTCGGATTCGGCGCAAGGATCGGATTTAATTTAACCTCTTCGATAGGCATTGAAGGAAGCTTTGAGTATATTATGGCCAAAACTGAAATAGCCGAACAAATTGTAACTGATTTACAGGAAAATGCTGAAGCGAGCGGACACCCAGAATTACTTGATATCAAAGAAGCTGGTGGAAATATCATGCGGTACTACGGAAACATTGTGTTTAGTATTCCTTCAAGCGGAAATGCGACTCCTTATATAACAGCCGGGATCGGGATCACCCAATTCAAAATAACCGAAGGAACAGGACCTCAGGTTGATTTGAATGCAGAGCCTTTGGCTGGTGTGCATGTACGTTATAACGATACCTCAGCCCTTACGTTTAATGGTGGTCTAGGAGTTAAATATCTTTTCACATCTCGGGTGGGAATTAGAGCCGACGCAAGAATATTCTACTGTAATCCTAAATTTGAACAGTCACTTGACTTTTTATTTTGGGGAACCCAGATTTTTAATGACGAAAATTCATTCACACAAGACGGTGCCCATATGGATACATCTATAAATCTGGGAATATTTGCTAGATTCTAATCAAATCAATCAATGGAGAATGTTATTTATTTTCCTCTGTAATCCCATATTCATAAACACACGCCTCGTAATAGGGATCGATTAAATACAGACAGTTTCCGTAGATTCTTTTCTTGAAATGAGAAACAGGGACTTTGTTTCCTGCGGAACATCGCAATGACGCCGCCCTTTTTTAATAGGCTTTTTTGATGAAGAGGTCTTAGATAAAGTATGTTCCCACATTCCCGATGACCATCCATACACCCATCTGTGCCCTCCTTCGGTCTTCATCATACAAAAATCAGGCAAATATGACAAACAAATGTCCCGCTTTCTTTGATCGACAAGAAAATCACCCCTTATATATATTTTATCTGTGATTGACAGCAAGAACACGGAGCTCTCTTTTCTCATAATCCAGCACAAAAATAACCCGGTAATCTCCTGTGCGGTATCGATAAAGACCCTGAAATCTTCCTTTGAGGAGCTTGCTCAGCTTTATGGGTTTTTTACTGAGATAATTCTTGACTTTATCTATGATTCTCCGGCAAGTTTCTTTATCCAGTTTTTTTAAGTCTTTGACTGCTTTTTCATACCACCTGACCTCAAAGCTTGAGCTCATCCTCGACTTCCTTTGTGCTCAAGTAGCGGGCATTTTTTTCGTTTAGTCTTTCTAGAGCGGTGGTCCCGTCCTCAAAATCCTCAAGGTACAGTTCGATCATTTCTCTGATATAGGAGCTTTTGGTCCTCCTTGTTTTTTTGGCAATATTATCAAGCCGGTTATAATTCTTCTTGTCCACTCGGACTGTAATGACAGGCATGGCAATCTCCTTTTATTGTATTCTTTGTATTTGTTGTATTATTTATATTATTTATAATACATTTCTTTCTTTCAAGTATTGAAGTTGCGTGCGCATGATTCTACATAACTCTAAGGGGCATCTCTGAGTGACATTTAAATGGACGATTTATTTTTATTGTAATTCTCGCCTGCTTCGTTATAGGGCATTCGCAGTGAAGGACCACGACTTCATGCCCTATGCCT
>CAZOEM010000704.1:0-1886 GCA_964578735.1 uncultured Halobacteria archaeon
TATAATCATTGTGTTGGATAGTATAAAGTCTTATCAACAATAAATTTATAGGGGGGGTGAGTAGTTACGTATATTATTTCTTTGGTAAAGCTTTCTTTTTAAAAGAAAGGTTTTTTATAAGCGATAGCCGAGCAGCTTCTTTCTGTATCTCAGCCTCTAACTCCCTCTTTGTTGGAAGATACAATTTGTATTTAGATACAAAGACCTTATTGCTCAGCCCGCCCAGTGCGTACTCCACAAATACTTTACTGCGATTCGGTTCTGTGCAAAGAATAATCCCAACAGGTGGATTTTCATCTTCGAGCTTATCCTGATCCTTGATATAGTTCAAATAAAAGTTCATCTGTCCAACATCGGCATGCGCAAGTTTACCTATCTTCAAGTCAATCAATACAAGACACCTGAGCATTCTATGATAAAACATAAGGTCAATGTAATAATGCTCGTTATCAATTGTAATTCTTTTCTGTCTGCCAATAAAGGTAAAACCTTTACCCAACTCTAAAATAAACTCTTGCAGGTGGTTAATCAATCGTTGCTCCAACTGCGATTCCGTATAATAACTTCTCTCTGGTAATCCCAGAAATTCTAGCACATAAGGGTCCTTTATAGCATCCTCGGGTTTTTCAATAACTTGTCCTTTTTGAGCAAGTTGCATAACCTTTTCTTTATCCTTACTCAAAGCGAGTCGTTCAAATAATAGGGAGTTTATCTGCCTTTTTAATTCTCTAACCGACCAGTTGTTTTTAATGCTTTCGATTTCATAGAAGGAACGAGCAAGGTCATCTTTGATTGTTATCAATTCACAATAGTGGGACCATGAAAGTATTTGCCCTGAAGGTGTATGGAATTCTGCAGATAATGTCCGCGTTTCTCCAGTCAGTTGTTGTGAGGATTTCGCAGACAATGTCTGCGAAATGTGAGGGTAGGTAATATAAAATTTTCTCATCATTTCCAGGTTTCTTTCAGAAAAACCCCGGCCATATTTCTTTGTCAGGTCGTTTGCCAATCTTTTTAATACCCGTTCTCCATATTCTGCTCTTTCCTCTCCCTTCTGTTCCTCTTCTACAATAAGGCTTCCGATCTCCCAATAAGTGTGAACAATGATTGTATTTACCTGCTTGACTGCTTTTCCTCTTGCCTCTTCAACGAGCGTTGAAACACTATCAAGAAGGCTTTTATAATCGGGCTTTTTAATAACCTCTATCATTTTGCATCCTCAATCTTTTTTATCACTTTTGCTGGCACACCAACCGCAACAGTATTATCGGGTACATCTATATTTACAAAGCTAAAAACACCAACAATTGAATTTTCACCTATTGTTACACCTGGCATTACGACAGAATGACTACCTCTTCTACAACCTTTCTTCAAAATAACTTCTCCATCTTTATTATCTATCGTAGAAACAGAATAGATAGAACAATGAGAACCGATCTGCACGTAATCTTCTATAATAACGCCATATTGTGCATTGATGTATGTGAAAGCCCCAATATCTGTCTTGTAGCCTAATTTGAGTTTATCTTTATGCTGAACTATCCAATTGTAAGTGGTTAATTTCCCTTCTTCTATCTCAGGGTATTCCCAGTTTTCGAATCGCATTTTAGTTTTTAGTAAGTCAATTTCTTCTGCAATAACTTTTTATCTATTTTTATCGTATTTAAAACGTCTGCAATTCTTACCCCTGCCTTTCCATCTCCATATGGATTCTTACATTTTTTTACTTTCTCCTTGAAATCTTCGTCGTAAAGTGCTTTTTTTATTGCAGCTTTAATTTGTTCGTAACTACTCACCCCTGCGTCAATCCCATAGAACCAACTGAAGGAATAAAAGGAGACCCTCTAAGCGCATTGCGGATAGCATCGAGGACACGACACCCG
>CAZOEM010000705.1:0-1886 GCA_964578735.1 uncultured Halobacteria archaeon
ATCGAGGAAATGCTTATTATTATTTAAAGGAATACGAAAGAGCAATAGACGATTACAATAAGACAATAGAATTGGATCCTAATTATGCGAATGCTTATAACAATCGAGAACTTGCACTAAGTAAATTGAAAGAACAAGAGGGCGAACCGTGATTCGACACCGTATTCACACCCGCCGGCTTATTAGCTGTGGCATATCCATTGATGATGTGGAAATGAGACAGAGAACACCCCCAATTCTAAACAAATTCTAATATCTAAAACAACTACAAATGCATTAAGATTATCGCGTCTTCGCCATTATCAAGCCATCGATAAAGAGGGGTATATGTATAACAGCTCAGGGATTAAGCACAGTTCCTTCGCGTTTTGTTTTTGAGACTATTTTGATGGTATTCTCCACTACATACTTACCAATAAAACTCGCGATGTATCTCATTTCTTGCTCGAAGTTTCGCTCTACGCTGTAATTCATGAGCCTCACATTTATCAGTCGTCCCCACTGCCGCAGTATCAGATAAGCGAAGTAATCGGCATCAGGCTCAAACTCGCCCCGGTAACTTTCCCCTGTTATTTTTGTCCACATTTCCTTTACCCCGTTATCCCTTCCGGCAGGTTGTATCACTGCACAATACTCTCTTGACGCTTGTTCCATCTTCTTTAGATGTTCCTCCTCAAATACTTCACTGCCGTTTCTGATGACTCAACCGCAACAATCTTTCTTACCTTTTTGGCTAATGGAATGGTCAATGTTCCCGAACCTGCACCTATTTCTATAACTTCAAAGTTCTTATCCAATATTTCACTCAATGCTTCTGTCGGTTTCTTGCCATATTCGTAATTTTTGATACATGTTAGGCACATAAATAACGTCCCCTAAATAGGTTCGGATTTTAATAAAAACACATAACCAAAATGTCCAAGCGTGAATACGGTCGCAACAAGAATAAAACATTTTAGCTGTGGTGTGAGTGCTTTTAAACTAATCTGCAGTGAGTTCGTGACAATATGTGTCTTCTTCTCCTCCCTTACAGATATTATCAACAGAACGGCGATTAGCGATGGTATACCAGCAACTAAAAAAACGTTCCTGAAACCAAGATAAATGAGTAGGATAAGGCCAAGAACAGCGCCAAGGATTGAGCCTAGGCCGTCCATAGCTCGGTGAATGCCATATGCTTTTCCTCTTACGTCTGTGTCACAGGACTCCGCTATTATTGCGTCTCGGGGTGCATTCCTGATACCTTTTCCTACCCGTTCTGCAATCCGGATTACCAATACACTTGGCCATATATGTGAAACTGCAAACAGTGGTTTCATTAACGATGAAAGTCCATAAGCAAAAAGGACAAGGGGTTTTCTTCTCGCTATTTTATCAGACCAGTAACCAGAGAATACTCTTAACAGGCTGGCTGTGGTTTCCGCAGCACCTTTTATCAAACCAACAACCGCGGCACTGACACCTAATGCGGTGGTCAAAAAAAGCGGGATCAGGGGGAATACCATCTGACTGCTCAAATCAGTAAATAAACTAACCAACCCAAGAATGACTACATTGGCTCCAACACTTTTCATCAAGCCCCTTGTAAAGTTTTTTGGGCTTTCATATTACCTCATCTACAAGTTCTTTTATTTTTGGTTTCGCTTCCTCGAGAGCAGTTACGCCTTTCTCTGTTATCCTATAATATTTCCTTACCTTGCCGTTAACAACTTCATTCCTTCTTGTTAGATAGCCTTCGGCCTCTAAAGAATGGAGTATTGGATATAGAGTTCCAGCGCGTATCGAATAACCATGCCTTCTGAGTTCATTTTTGTATCACCCCCATCTTCTCTCTTTACTTCTTAACCTATTGAGTATAAATTCTCTTTGCTATTTTAGAAGTCTTC
>CAZOEM010000706.1:0-1875 GCA_964578735.1 uncultured Halobacteria archaeon
CATTTCCATTCTGTATCAAATTTATATTCTGTGCATGCAGATCGTTTTAACATCTACAATTTTCCTGAATTCGCTCAATTCTTGCTCAAACAATTCTATCGCCTTTTCGTAATCCCCCCTAGCCTTACTCAAAACCTCATAATGGTAGCCAACTTCATGCCCCAAATCATGAATCTTCCCGATTATATCTGGCTTAAAAGTGTAAGGAACTCTGAAGTAGTAAGTAGACTGAATTCCTAATTCATGTTCTAATTTTGCCATCCGCAACGCATTCTTCGGCTTTCTGTCTATATCATGCCTTAGTACAACCAACTTATTATTATTATTATTATTCTTTTTGCCCTCCAAGACAAGATACGAATAAACCGTCAGTGGTGTGTAGCCACTATCTAAAAGTGCCAAACACAAATCCTTGTATCTGCTTAACGTAAAATCCATTTTCTCTATTCCACGCATTTTCCAACGTAAATCCACATATTCTTTGAGTTTTTCTTCGTGCATCATCGCTTACTCTACATCGAATATCCCTTTTATTTCTTATTTCTCTTCTTCGGCCAATTCATACCCCATTTTGCGGTGTTTTCATACTAACTTCGCCCTATCTTTTCTTTTACCCTGTTAAACTCTTCAAGTAAATAATAAGCTTCAACTCCGAACTTTCTTGCACTTTCAACCTGAATTTTATCGTTTGATACCAAAATAGCATTCTTGATTTCAGCAGCGGCTATATAAAATGCATCAATTGCCCTTGAGCCTGTTTCAAAGGCTATCGAAAAAGCAATTCCATCTAAATCTTCTGTTTTGATCAAGAAAAACAGAAGTGTCGACTACTATCACCTTCTCTCCTCCAGAAATTCTTTTAGAACATCTCTTTCCACTTTTCTACTGAATTTCTCTAATATATCCGCTATTCCCTTGTGCCTTACTACAACCACTGCCTTAGTGCCCTCTTTAAGGTCGGTCTCCCCTATTGGTTTAAAAACTCCTTTCTCATAAACTACTCTTATCTCTTCCATGTTCACTCACCCGATAATATCTTAAGAGTTTGAACTAAATATCTTTTTATGAATCGCCGCATTTGTCAATTTAAACATTTGTTTACAAACTCGTTCAAGCATTTCCTTCGCCTCTAACGTTCTTTCTTCAAATTCTTTAACACTCATCAACGGCTCCTTTGTCTTTGGATCTATTTTACAGGCGTGATGCAGTCCATGACACCCAATCTCATGCCCTCGTTCAACGATTGACTCTACCAATCTAGGGTAATGCTCTACCACATCCGCAACCACAAAGAACGTTGCATTTATATCAAATTCATCCAGCATATCCAGCACCCTTTTCGTTGGCTCTGTTAGATAATCATATCTTCCTTTCCATCCCTTAAAGAATTCATTTACATCTTTGTATACGGAGAAAGGAGAACCGGTCACCGAAGGAATATGATACCAGTCTTCTATATCAACAGTGATCGATAGCGTATTCATATTTTTTGTTTTTCTTAGGCATTCTCTTTAACTTTGCTTTTAACCTCTTCTTGATACTGTATCGGTATTCATGCACTCTCAATCCTCATCTATCAATTTCCTTAAATCTTCAATACTCGAGAATGTTCCACCTTTTATTATTTTTATCTTGCTTTTATATGAAACCAATGTCTTCTGTCTAAACTTACAATGCTTCTACCGGTTTGAATTCTTTAACAGGGATCCTAACCGTTTTTTTATTTCTTTTGCCTCTACAATTCTATCTATTGTTTCTGATACCTGAGCAGTAAAGTATTTCTCACCTAAACTAAAATAATCGAATTTCACTTTTGCCAGGTCTTTCAAACCGGATTTACCTGCTTTCCCTATTTCTTAGGAAGAATGGATCGTC
>CAZOEM010000707.1:0-1873 GCA_964578735.1 uncultured Halobacteria archaeon
AATCATTGGAAAATTTAGGATACCATTCTGGTAAATTAATATTCGTGAGTTCCCTTACCCCTTCTCACTCGTTCAAGAAAGTTCATTAGCCTTTTAACAATTCTCATCAAGCGCTCAGAGGATATCTCTCCAAGCACCCCTTCCAGTACTGCTTCTTCTACCGTGGCCAACTTTCCGATCCGAATCAAAGAGGGCACTTTTAATCCTGAGGATTTGAAATCACCGTCTGCCCGTTTGACCACCTCATCCCAACCTTCAACTTCATGCCTGAGCTGGGAAGTGATGCCGCATATCAACCAGTCATCAAAAGGACCAGGCATCCGTGATAACAAAAGAACAGGTCTATACTTACCGCTCTGCAAATTCGCCCGCGGGAAACGAACCAGCAAGATATCCCCTGGTTTAAAGCTCCTCATCCTCTGAGGTCTGTCAACGAGTATTCCGCTTCTTCTGGTTCATTCCAAAAATCGAAAGCCCCGGTACTCAGTGAGAAATCGCTCCATGAACCTACATCTCCGCCTTTAGACTCCCCCCGCTTTCGCATGAAAGTGATGAAATCATAAGCCACTTCTATGAACTCCTCTGGAAGCCCCTCTATCTCTTTAATGAGTTGCTCTTTAGTTGTTCCCATATTACACCTCCTCATTCTTTATACTTATATTTGGCTCTTCCTATATTTACTATTTTTAATTGCGTTTGTTATATAAATAGGTTTTATGCCACCAAAAAATAGAACCGTAGTAATAGGAATAGACGGCGTGCCCTTCCACCTGTTAAACAACCTCGCCGAAAAAGGTATTATGCCAAATTTTGCAGAACTAAAAGGCGAAGGTGTTTTCACACCGATGAAATCCACCATACCCGAGATTTCATCAGTATCTTGGAGTTCTGTAATCACCGGAAAGAACCCCGGCGAACACGGCATTTACGGATTCACTGGATTAATCGAAGGCACCTATACAATTTCTTTCCCGAACTTCCGAAACCTTAAAGCACCCGTTTTCTGGCAGACGCGCAAGGACAAAACTTATGTCATACTGAATGTCCCTTTGACATATCGTATTTGCACAATAAAATGTGGAAAATCCTAAATCCTAATTTCTAAACTCTAAACAACCTCAAAATTCAAAATCCAAATACCAAAACAGCCACACGACCCAACGAGCTTGTAAAATGCCAGTTCATTTACTATCACTCTTAAGCATTCTTTCAATCTCATGAACTAATTTCTCCGCTCTTTCAACGGCATTCTCTGCCTCACTCTTTGATATAGCTCCTGAGGTATCGTATATCGTGGCATGCCTCTTTCTGCGCATCCTATCCAAAACAATATCCTTCCCCCTCAAGTTCATCTAAGGTCACTCAGATCACCTATCAATATAATTTTTGACTCTCTCAGCACGTTTAAGATAAAAGGGTCTTTACTTTTTTCTCTTTCCTCAAATTCTTTTACTGTAAATAGAACATAATTTATCTCACGAGACAGTCTTCTTTCAGCTTCTCTTATTTTTATTATAAGTTCGTCTTCATTTCCCTCCCCAATTATGAAGACATCAATATCGCTATCTATTCCCGCTTTCCCACTTGCAAAAGAACCATAGATGAAAGCCGCCTCTACGCCTATTTCAGACAGGCTATCCTGCAATTCTTTTGCTACTCCCTCTGTCTTTAAAATAATACTCGCTAACTCGTTGTAGATAGGCATTTTTTTGTTTACCGCATAATATCTCAAGTTCCCCCTTCTTTCGCTTTTCAATAATCCTATCCCCTCCAAATTCGCTAATTCTCTACGAATCGCATTTATGTTCTCCTCAGTATTTCTTGCAATTTCCCTTACGTACATCTCTCTGCCCGGATTCATCATGAATAATGT
>CAZOEM010000708.1:0-1855 GCA_964578735.1 uncultured Halobacteria archaeon
CCAGCCGGATAATGTGGTTCGGCGTGCGAAGACCCTCTAACGGTGTCCCTTTTCTTCTATTGAATCGCGCTTTACACCGATTACACTTGTATTCTTGCTCTCCATTCTTTTGGTGGCCATTCCTAATTACGTCTTCGTGGTTGACTATACCAAAAATGTCGCAATCCTGATAGGGGCATGCTTGATCATGATCCTCCCGTCTTAGCCCACGTTTTTTTATCTCGTTTTCCTATACTAATACATAATCTTTTATTACCTCTGTAAATAACCTAAACCTATGCATGAAACAGAACAAGAAGTAATAGAAATATTAAAGCGTAGCAAAATAGACGTTGTGTCCACACTACCCTGTGAGAAAATCAGCACACTGCTACGGCTTGTTGCAACCGAACGAGCCTTTTGCCATGTGGGTATGAACAGGGAAGAAAACGGCGTCGGCGTCTCGGCAGGCGTTTACCTCGCAAACGGTAAGCCGCTTATGATCATCCAGAGCACGGGCTTAGGGAATTCTATAAATGCCATTATGTCGCTTACAGTCACTTACAAATTGCCATTACCGATAATCGCGAGCTGGCGCGGCATTTATAAAGAGAAGATAGCGGCGCAGAAGCCACTAGGAAAAGCAATGCCCAAACTTTTGGATGCTTTAGACCTGAAATATACACTAATCGAAGCACCAACGGCAATAGGATTGATAGAAGAGGTCATTCAGGACGCATTCGCGAATGAGAGACCGCATATTGCACTCATCTCGCCGAAGGCGTGGGAAAACGAAGCTCTAAATGAAGTCATGTGCCAAAAAGATTCGCGAAGCTACGACTTGAACTATAAAACCGAATTTAGGGCGCCTGAGATGCGGCGATACGAAGCAATCGAAATAATATCTGAATATCTAAACGAAGAAGCGGTCATATCAAACATAGGCGTGCCAAGCAAGGAGCTTTATGCCGCTAAAGACCGCGATTTGAACTTTTACATGCTCGGCAGTCTGGGCCAGGCATCTCCTATAGGTCTTGGAGTCGCATTGAAGACAAGAAGAGAGACGATAGTGCTCGATGGTAATGGCAGCCTGCTAATGAGCAATATTTTGCCGGTAGTGGCGGATAAGAAGCCGGTGAACTTTACTATTCTTTGTCTTGACAATGGCACCTGGGGCAGTACCGGAGACCAACCTGCACCTTATGCTGATATGGACCTGATGGCAAGGGGTGCAGGTGTAGAAAATACGGTGGTGGTTCATAAAGCTAAAGAGCTGCGGTACGCATTGGAACGGTTATACGATGATCCTGGGCCAAGATTCCTACACGTCATGGTGAAACCAGGCAATGTCCCTTCGGTTGCGAATATAAATTTGCGTGCGGAAGAGATAAAGAGCAGATTTAGGGCTGCTATATCCTACAGGTAAATAAAATGTGACAAAGCCAAGTTAAAAAAGTTTTTACAATACGATAAATTTATATTTATATATGGATTTACAAAGGGAACATTTAATGCATAAAAAAATGCTTTGTCGTATAGGCTGGAAAATTTTAGGGGGTACTTAACGTGGAAAAGGGAGTTTTATCGAGCGTAATACTATTATTTATAGTAGCAATTGCAGCGCTGTTTGTAGGCTGTATAGAAGAAAAGACCCCGGCAAAAATGACTACTATCTCTATCGGCTACCAACCAAGCACACATCAAATCGCAGCGATGTTAGCAGACGATAAGGGCTGGTGGAAAGAGGATTTAAGTAAGTTTGGCATAGAGAATGTAGAGATGAAGAAGTTCCCTTCTGGCCCTCCTGAGATGAAGGCAATGGATGTTGGAGCCCTTGACATAGCTTATGTGGGTGTCGCACCTCCTATTGCCTATC
>CAZOEM010000709.1:0-1854 GCA_964578735.1 uncultured Halobacteria archaeon
CATTTGTGTTTTTCTTTTAGCACAGGTTTTCTTTTTGTAAAAAAGAAAAAGTGTTCCTATGTCTTTTCAGTGGATTTAGCCGCTTCTATGAACCGCTTCACCTTCACCGCGTCCTTTATTCGCACTTCACGCTCCACACCACTGGACACGTCTACCGCATAAGGCTTCACAAGTGCAATTGCATTTGCAACGTTATCGGGATTCAAACCACCGGCAAGTATTACTGGCTTCTTTACTTTTTCGACTATCTCTTTGCTTATGTTCCAATCGTGCTCTTTCCCGGTTCCTCCTATCGCACCTACTGTCACGGTATCCAGTAATAGTGCATCCACAACGCTTTCATACGCTAAAGCGTTCTCCAAGCACTTTTTTTTAGTGCCGCCCACCCCCACTTTTTTTATTACCTTTATTCGTGCATTCAAAAACTCACGTAAATCCGCTATAAGCTCTACTGGCTCATCTCCGTGTAGTTGTATGCAGTCCGCGCCAGTATCCACTATCCTACTTATTTTATCTTGCACTGATTCGATTGGATCGTTATCCAGTGTGAGGACCACGACCTTTGATACGAATATCGGTACGGCATCGAATATTCGCTTCGCAGCACCTAAATCTATATATCGCTTTGTATTAGCGACATATATCACACCGATCGCATCAGCACCTGCTTCTGCTGCCAAAATCGCATCTTTAATATTCGTGTTGCCGCAGATTTTTACTTTTGTTGTTGTGTTAACGGTCATTTGGTTTTGGGTGATCTCCTTTCCTATTTCTCTTCTTAGATATTAATATAATAACCTTTTTTTTGTATTTTTGAAGGTTCCGTTTCAAAAATCGTTGATGAAAATACGTATTTAATCCTGATAGACGATGAAAAGGTTTGGATGACCCCGTTTCAACTTGCAGGTGCAAAATATAGAGACGTTCAAGAAGCCTGGGATATTCGAAGCGATTTTTTATAGTGAAACGTACTCAAATTTCAATCCTCCCATCAATATCTCGACTCACATGTAAATACCTATTATATCAGAGAGAATAGCACTTGCCGCTTCTATAGGTCCCGCACCTTTACCAATGACTGTGATATCACCAGCTAAGTCGGTTTTTATAGTCGCAACGTTCAGTGTACCACCGACGTTAAGCGGATTCGCTTTTGGGACTAACCGGGGCGCAACTTTCAGGCTGCCGTCACTGTCTACTTCGCCTATTAATTTTATCACATAGCCCTCGTCATCTGCCAGTTTCAAAGCATCCGAGGTTATCTCGGTAATCCCGGTCACTTCAACATCATTATAGGCTGCGTTCATATCAAAGATGGAATTAGCTAAGATGACTAGTTTCACTGCAGTATCTATCCCTTCTATATCTTTGGATGGGTCTGCCTCTGCGATTCCTATCCCCTGTGCCTCCTTTAACACATGCTCGTAAGGCAGCTTCTCCTCTACCATCCGTGTTAGGATATAGTTGCAAGTGCCATTCAAAATGCCCTCTATTGATATAACCCCATTGCCCGCGAGATTCCCCCTCACCAGTGAGATTATTGGCATGGCTCCGCCTACCGAAGCTTCAAATCTTAGCTCTTTACCCCGCTTCGCTGCGAGTTCCGTAACCCGCTTATACTCTAATGCTATTGGCCCTTTATTCGAGGTTACTACATGCCGATCTGACTCTAATGCAGTAAGCACGTGAGTTAATCCCGGCTCGCCATTATCGACATTAGTGGGTGTCGCTTCTACCATAACCTCATGCTCTACCTCCTTTATTAGTTCCCGACTTGAGATTTCTTTCAGGTCTTTGCCTGTTCCAATGTTCATTATCTCTTCCCCACTCAGTCCGTTCTCATTCACAATACTG
>CAZOEM010000710.1:0-1846 GCA_964578735.1 uncultured Halobacteria archaeon
TTTTATGAGTGGTATGTTTGGAATTGGTGGAGGTTCCGTTAGAATACCATTACTTAATCTTGCAGGCCTGCATTTATTAACTGCTTTTGCGATTAACCTGTTTGTTATACCTTTTTCATCTTTACTTGGCGCTATAACGCACAGGAGGAATGTAGAAAGACAAATTGCAGTGTATGTCATTATAGGCGGCACTTTAGGGTCGGGGGTGGGAGCATTTCTTGTGGGTTTGGTTAAGCCATTAACGTTAGCAATTATTTTCGTTGCCGTTTCTATTCGTGACTATTTTCACTGCTCTCGCTGCTATAATTGTATATTGGAACCGCGGTAATATTAGCTGGTTCCCTGCGGTATTCGTGCTTATAGGGTCAATGATTGGCGTGAGGATAGGAAGTAAAAGGTCATTAAAAACAAAACCGTTTTGGCTGGAGCTGGGGCTTTCAATATTCGTTATCGTTCTGGCATTAATTGTCGTATATAAAGCTCTATCTCCCTGAGATGCGCGGGCACCTGTCAGTAGAGGTGCCTTTCAGAAGGCAAAAGCTTTGTGGTGACGCTTGCACGAAGCGAGGACGAATTCATTGACAATGGTGCTCTTCTGGAAGCCACGGGTACGCGAGGTGCCAATAAGTCACGCTCATGCGACTGCATACGGGGTGGAAGTAGGAGGAGCTGCGGGATTTCTCGATGGGCTTCTCGGAATCGGAGGTGGAAACTTCGTTGTTCCTGTGCTCGTGTGGCTCGGGTTCGACTCCAGGAAAGCTTCTGCTAATACATCAGAAAGCCCCGCTAAGGAAAAAAGGACAGAATCTTTTATTTCTTTGCTTTTACTCCTTTTTAACAAAATGTCAACCAAAGTTTGGATATTTGTGTCAAAATCTGCCTTACCATCTAAATAAGCATCGTCACATCGAATATTACCGAACCATATCGAAGAAGGCATCTAAGCCGTGTATGTCTACTCCGCTCAAGAAAGTAATTGTTTCATTAGGCATCTTCTATTACTTATTTCTCTTCAACAGATAAAAAACAATTGGTGCGCAAATAAAAGGGCATTAAACTTTTAATGACTTTAACAACTCTTCTGCCTTCTTCACATCTGCTTCTCTTCCCTGCTCATCAAACAATCGCTTTGCAATCTCTAATTCCTTCTTTGCTTTCTCTTTCTTTCCTGTTTTTGAATACATGATGCCAAGATTATTATGCGCTCCTGCGAAATCGGGGTTAATCCTCAGCGCTTCTTGGTATTCCGCCTCAGCATCCTCTTTCCTTCCCATATTGTGTAATAAAATCCCAAGATTATAATGCGCTTTTGCGAAATCGGGGTTAATCCTTAGCGATTCTCGGTATTCCGCCTCAGCATCCCCTTTCCTTCCCATATCACTTAACAAAGCCCCGAGATTATTATGCGCATCTGCGAAATCGGGATTAATCCTCAGCGCTTCTTGGTATTCCGCCTCAGCATCCTCTTTCCTTCCTAAATTCTGTAACAAAATCCCAAGATTATAATGCGTTTTTGCGTCATCGGGGTTAATCCTTAGCGATTCTCGGTATTCCGCCTCGGCAGCCTCTTTCCTCCCCATATCGTCTAACAAAATCCCAAGATTATAATGCGCATCTGCGAAATCGGGGTTAATCCTCAGCGCTTCTCGGTATTCCGCCTCAGCATCCTCTTCCCTTCCCAAATTGTATAACAAAATCCCAAGATTATTATGCGTTTCTGCGTCATCGGGGTTAATCCTTAGCGATTCTCGGTATTCCGCCTCAGCATCCTCTTTCCTTCCCATATGGGCCAACAAAATCCCAAGATTATAATGCGTTTTTGCGTCATCGGGGTTAATCCTTAGCG
>CAZOEM010000711.1:0-1829 GCA_964578735.1 uncultured Halobacteria archaeon
TCGTATTTCCGATTGAATTCAAACTTGATTGATTTACCATTGAAAGAAATAACCGTAATTTTGTGAAGGTTTTGCTCGAATACAATCGTACTTTATCTTTTCTTCTTTTGCTCATACGTATATCTTTTTCACCCCCTTTTTTTAAAAAGGAAAAGAGTGTAAATGAAGATCATAGCTGTAACAGGCGGAATAGCAAGTGGAAAGAGCCTTGTGTTAAATACATTCATGAACCTCGGCGCTTTCGTGATTGATTGTGACCTCCTGAGCCGGGAGGCTGTAATACCATGCTCGGAAGCATGGTGGAAGATAGTAGCTGTATTTGGTAAAGCTATTTGTAGGCACAATTTGGAAATAGACAGGAAGAAGCTGGGCAGTATTGTATTCAATGATTCCCGTAAGCGCAAGATTTTAGAGCAGATAATACACCCGGAAATAAGAAGGAAGTGCAAAGAGAGAATAGAGGCGATAAAGAAGATGACGCCAAATGCCATTGTGGTTATTGATGTCCCGTTATTAATAGAAACGGGCGTTCAAAAGGAATTCAATACGGTAGTTGTTGTTTATGTCAGTGCGGATACGCAGATAAGAAGGCTGATGGACCGCGATGGAATAACAAAAGAAGAGGCACGGAAAATGGTCGAATTGCAAATCCCGCTGACGGAGAAGCGAACATTCGCAGATTATATCATAAATAATGACGGTACGCGAGAAGAAACGGAGATGCAAGTTAGGAAGCTATTTGAAACTTTTTCTTCTCTAATATCCAAATCAGAAGGCTAAAAAAAGGGTCCGGGTGATGGCATTTAATAGTTCTTGTGTTAATCTTGTAAAATATTGACACAAATATCCGGGTTTATTTAGCCAATGAGGACTCGCCTTTTCATCTTAGAGTTGTGAAAAAGCGATATAAACTTACCTGCCTACGCCCAATTCTTCAAGAACGAGTAAATCGATCTCTTCGGCTAAATCCGAGAACCGATCCTTAAATGCCTTCAAAACCTCACGCTCTTCTTCCTTTACTCGCTCCTGGTCAAGCTTATGTTCAACTTCCACCTCTTTATGGAAGAGGTCATCAATAGCCATAAAAATACCGGGTCTTTTGCTTCTAAACCCTTTTAAATCTTCTACTATACCTTCGCCCTTTGAATATTTGTCTTGTATCTCATCGAATTCTTTGAAAACCTTTTCTCTCTCCCTGCTAAAATCGGCTAACGCTTTCAAAAAGGTCCTTGGCACTTTATCCTCTTCTTCTGTCATGAGCAATAATAAATAATTTAGATACCTTATATATAAATGATTTTCGATTTTCACATAAGCCTCGGAGGGATCACCTGATTCCTTATCAAAACATCAACGCTTTCTTTCTCCCGTATCACGTCCACCTTACCATCAGAAATCAATACTTCCGCACATCTCGGACGACCATTGTATTGCGAACTCATAGAGAACCCATAAGCGCCAGCATTTAATATGGCGACTAAATCACCGCGCTCAACCTCCGGCAGCATTCTATCCTTTGCTATTATATCGCCGGATTCGCATATCGGACCGACTACGGTGCATAATACAGAAGCTTCTTCATTTAGCTTGTTCGCCACTAGCACTTCATGATATGCATCATACATCACAGGCCTCATGAACAGGTTAAATCCGGCATCTATAGCCACGAAATTTTTATAGGCCTGCTTCACTGTGTTTACCCGGCTCAATAATATTGTGGTGGGGCCCACGATAGACCTGCCGGGCTCTAAGATCAATTTCAGGTTTATGCCTAACGAGTTCAACCTGGCATCAAATGTGGGCAATATAGCATCAGCCAAATCATTTGG
>CAZOEM010000712.1:0-1827 GCA_964578735.1 uncultured Halobacteria archaeon
CGGTAAGTGCTTTTGCCTCCAGTGGTGAACAGCTCAATCCATCAATCGCTTCTTGTTGGAACTGCCGGTCCAGTGTCTTAAAAGACAGTCTATCATACGGCTCTTTTTCCTGCTTCCTTTTCATTTTCCAGTACCTCTGTTTTGATTATATTTATCAACCAATGCTGAAGTACTGGCCATTTGGCACTATTTTATTCAGGGTGTGCCTGTGCCTCGTAGCTTAGTCAGCCAGAGGGTAAAAAACCCTCCTGTGCTGTTTACCCGCAACCTTTCTTTTAGAAAGAAAGTTTGATCAAAGAAACGGGTTTTTGATAAACTTTTTGGGACCAGTTTTTACTAGGGCACAATATTCATTATCACACGATTCATAATAAAGCTTAATAAAAATGTCACACGTTTAGTTGCATAGACTTAAACAAAAAGTGATTGTCGAGAACACCATCTGGCACATAAATAATCTATTACGGATGGGCTGGCGAATATACTGATGGATGTATCATATCTTCACCAGTGTTACAGAATTTTCGGTTAGATTTTTAGTGCACCAAATCTATACTGGTCCCAACTTTTTTCTAAAAAGAACAGAATTTATATTTTATGCCTCCATATTTACATAGTGGTGATGAAAATGCTCAAAGCAAAAGTAATGAAAATTGGAGACTCATTCGGCATAATAATGCCAAAAGAAGTGTTAGATGAGGATAACATCAAAGCAGGGGATGAAATTGTCATTAAAGGCATTGAAAAGGTGAGGATAGAGGATATGTTTGGAATATGGAAAGGTTTACCGTCTTTTACGCATGTGCCAGAGGATCATGAACTCCAAGATTATCGTTGATGCATTTGCATGGGTGGAGTTTTTTATAGGCTCTGAGAGGGGAAGAATAGTTAAAAGGTATATTGATGATGGTTATGTGGTGATTACACTAACTACAACGCTTTCAGAACTTAAGGAATATGCATTAAGGAATGACAAGGACTTTGATGAGATTCTTCCTCTGATACGTGGCTGTTCTGAGATAAGGGAAATTTACGAGGGAATAGGAATTATGGCTGGAGAGGTAAATTATGAGAGAAAGAAAGTTGTAAAAGGGTGGGGAATGATGGATTCTTATGTTCTTGCATCTTCGCTTGTTTTGAATGCAGGGATTTTGACTGGGGATCAACATTTTAGAGATGTTGAAGATGTGATTATGGTATAGAGGATGATTTAGTGTCACCCATCCTCACCCCTCACCTTAAATGAATAAAAAATCCTTTCGCCCGTTGCCTTAAGCTGCACAGGCCCCGTAACCTGAGTGGTATCCCCTGAGTGCACCGTCATATTCTCCAAGGTTGCAACTGTTTTACCATCGAAGTCAGGATCACATACCCAGCACTCCGTATCGTCCCAGTTATATCGTGTCCCTTCTAAAAAGATTGTTTTTTGTATAGCCTCAGCGTTCGGGTTTGTAATGCTAATAATGTATTCGTTCCATCCGCTTGCATTCACATAGTTTTTCTGATGCTCGAGATATAGCTCAACTGCACTATCGCTAGTTTCGCTATTTTCGCTCTCACCTCTCTCATCGATTACAACAGAACTTAAGTTCGTCAGATTTGAGCTAACCAGAACCTATGGTGCTTCATGGTCTATTGACACGCTATCTGCAGGTTGTACTTCCGAAGAATAAGCAACAATTCCCACAACTGCCAGCACCATACACAACATCCCCACAACAATCCCTCTTTTGGCGTTCCCTTTTCTCATTTTCCGCTCTGTGTATCAAATCACAACCGCACCATAAAAAGACCAAATTGCGACCATTTTCACCCCCTAACACACCG
>CAZOEM010000713.1:0-1822 GCA_964578735.1 uncultured Halobacteria archaeon
GCCTGTTAGGTCCGCTAACTTTGGTTTTGCCGTGTCTTTAAGTTTACGAAAATGCGGATACAAGATGCGATAAACACTGCTTCTGCTGGAGCTACGATTATCGTTTGCAATGGCACTTACCCTGAGAATATAGATGTTGCTAAGTCTTTAACGATTAAGTCATCCTCAGGAGATCCCGGAGATACGATTGTTCAGGCTGTGACACCTGAGGCTCCTATCTTTAATGTGACTGCCGATTATGTGAATATAAGCGGATTCACGGTGAAAGGATCTGACACTGGAATATATCTATACAAAGCAGATTACTGCAATATTTCCAACAACAACTGCTCCTCAAACAACGGTCTTGTCATTTCCTCTGGTATCTTCACCGTCATCGGGGGCAATGGCGTCTACCTGTTCAATTCCTCAAACAACAAAATTTATCTTAATAACTTCATAAATAACACTAGAAACGTTTATTCTCCGAATTCAACCAATATGTGGAACTTTCCTTCAGAAATAACCTACACTTATAACGGCAGCACTTACACAAACTATTTAGGAAATTACTGGGATGATTACAGAGGAGCAGATGTAGACAAAAATGGTATCAGCGATACCCCTTATATCATAGACTCAGATAAGGACAATTATCCGCTGATGGATAAAGTTGAGAATTATATTAAACCGACAACAGCTTGTGGATCACTTTCTGTTTCTGACGAGCAAAAAGATTTAAGCCATGTGGATGTAGTTCCCGGAGAGGTGATTATAAGGTTTCAAGAAAGGCATAATTGTTCCCGAACAGAAATCAATAATTGAGAAGCATAACGGTGAGATTCTTGAAAGAGAACTTGCACTCAATGCGGTGCTTGTGCACGTGAATGACGTTCAAGCATGCATATCCGAAATAACAAAGGAAAAAGCAGTGGAATACGCAGAGCCAAACTATATCAGAAAGGCGCTTATATCATTAGATGATTGGTCGATACCGCATCCATTAACGCCTGGGTACACGCCACAACCAAAGTACACACCAAAGCCAAAGAACACACCAAATGACCCCCACTGGGATGAGCAATACAATCTACGGCTAATCAATATTGACGATGCTTGGATTTGCGAGAAGGGTGGTAAGAACATCAAAATAGCAATTGTGGATAGCGGAATTCAATATGACCACCCTGATCTCAAAGGTAATTACGTTTCGGGGGGTTACGATTGGGTAAATGATGACTCCTACCCTTATGACGATGGGGGACACGGAACGTTTTGTGCTGGAACTGCAGCCGCAGTTATGGATAATATGAAAGGAATCGCAGGGATTGCACAGGTTAGTTTAATGGCAGAGAAAGTCTTGGATGAAAATGGAGAAGGAACCGAGTGGGACTGCGCACGGGGAATTAGGCATGCAGCAGATGGGGAGGCTAATATCATGTGCCTAAGTCTTGGCGGATACTCTACGACATTTTTGGGAAAAAATGCTTGCCAATATGCTTGGGATGCAGGTTGCTTGCTCGTTGCTGCGTCCGGTGACAATGGAAATCGACCTGTTATGTATCCTGCACGATACGACACCGTTATTGCAGTAGGTGCAATCGATAAAAACAAACGAAGGTGGTCAGACAGTAATTACGGTCTTGAATTGGAATTAGTAGCGCCAGGCGTTGAAGTTATTTCAACTTATCCTACTGATTCTTACGCTTTAGGTGACGGGACTTCTTTTGCAGCTCCGCATGTTGCAGGTGTTGCTGCTCTCCTCTGGTCTAGGGGTCCTTCGCTAACTAACGGTTATGTTTGATATGGAAGTGGGACACTTTTGTGTGTGACGAAAGTATCT
>CAZOEM010000714.1:0-1819 GCA_964578735.1 uncultured Halobacteria archaeon
TGATAAAAACTCCCCTCTTGCGAAAACATTAAAAGCGGAGGAAGACGAGAATCCACTTTATGCGATCTTACTTTACACAGAGGAAGACATAAATATAGCTAAGTATGTAAGGAGTTTTTACAATGAACTTAATAACTTATCAAGCAAAACTCGTGTTTTTGTTTTTGAGACAGAGCCTGAGGTAAAAGAAGTTTACCAATATCTGCCTAATCTGTTATCAAATATGGACGAATATATAGGTTAGAATGCTTTGGGGTTAACGAAGACCAAACCTTACGATAAGGCACAGATATATGAACTTTGTGATATATTTGAAATACCCAAAGACAAAGTGCCCTGTATTCTCTTCTTTAATAATTTGAATCTGAATGACAAGAAATTCATTGTCTTAGAATTTACTAAAGATGAGAAGCTTACAGATTTCTTTCGACATGTGTTTACCGTTTGTGACAAGGCAGTTAAGGTATTGCCCGAAAAAAGAATTGGTGTTCTGACTACTCAATTTAGAAAAGATAAAGCAAAAAGATTTATATGTAAAATTGTCAAAAGTAAGGTTACAAAAGATGTACTCAAGAAAGCTGTGGGAATCTAATATTATTCGTTTTCAGCCAAGCAAAACGCAGCGCCCTTTCGGGACTTGCCTTACGGTTGCCTACATGACTTTACGGCTTGCCTCGTTCGCCAAAATGCTTCGCACTTCTCAAAGCCAGAAAAGTTAGAATAAATGTAAAAGATGTGTGAAAGAAAGGGTAAATTCAACTACCGGGGATGCATCGGAATTTATTCTGGGTGGTGGAGAGGTTGGGGCTTATATATCCTTTAAAAATAAAAAAAATGCTTCTCGAACAAAGTTCGAGTCAGCTCAAAAAAGGGATGCCCCGGGATTTCATTGGGGGGGGTCTATTACATGTTGCAAAGTTAATGTCCGTACCACAGGAAAGGACATATCCCAACTAAAACGAAAGCTTAAATATATCATGGGCTATCCAAGAATATAGGGGAAATTTTTTCATAGGTGGGTTAAAAAGAGATGACAAAAAGCATTTCGTTGTCAGATGAGGTATATACACTACTAAAAAGTATAAGGGGGAAAGACGAAAGTTTTTCAGAGCTAATAAGGAGATTAACGAGCAACAAAGGGCGATTAATGGAAATAGTGGACCTTTACCCAGAGTTAAGCGAGGTATGGGAGTATGAAGAATCTGTGAAGGGGCTAAGGAAGCAGATAGACGAGGACTTGAAAGCATGAAATGTATAGATACAACTTATTTCGTTGACTTGATCAGAAGGCCATCAGCTATAAGAACAATAACGCAGAAGTTAGATACAGGGGGTGTGCACGCAACTACTGTTTTCAACGTTTATGAAGCTTTATTTGGTGCATATGCGATAAAAGATGAAGAGAAGAGGGGAAAAGTGGAGGATAAATTGAAGAAGGCGATTAGCAGAATGAAAGTTTTAGACTTCAATTATACTGATGCTGTAAAAGCAGCTGAGCTTGGTGGAACATTAGCACCTAAAGGGAAACATGTTGGCGCTGATACAATTATAGCGGCGATTGCGATAAACAAAGGTTGCGACGCTGTGGTTACAAGGAATGAGGACCATTTCAGGTGGATAGAAGAGATTAGTGGACTAAAAGCTGAGATATATCAATTTGAATGAAGGAATTTATATAAGTAAAAGATTAGAGGTAGAGGAAATAGACGAAGATGCAGCAAAGAGGATGCCCCGAAATTTATTCCGGGGTGGATATGTGCCTCATAGCTTAGTCAGCAAGAGGGTTAAAATCCCTCCTGTGCTGTTTTCCCGTATCGGT
>CAZOEM010000715.1:0-1818 GCA_964578735.1 uncultured Halobacteria archaeon
ATGAGCACAGGCTGGACACTTCTCAGGCGGTTCAGTACCTTCATGGATATATCCGCAGTTCCTGCATCTCCATTTTACAACCTTTTTTCTTTTGAAAACTTTACCCTTCTCAATGTTCTCAAGCAAAGCTAGATACTGCTTGTCATGCTGTCTTTCCGCCACTGCTATTGCCTTGAACACTGACGCTATTTCCTGGAAGCTCTCTTCTCCCGCAACACGGGCAAAATCAGGATACATTTTGGTATGCTCATAGTTTTCACCAGATGCGGCTGCCTTAAGATTTTCTTTTGTATCTCCAATCACGCCTGCTGGAAAAGCAGCGGAAATCTCAACCTCTCCGCCTTCAAGAAACTTGAATAGTCTCTTGGCATGCTCCTTCTCGTTATCCGCAGTCTCCAGAAATATTGCGGCTATCTGCTCATAACCCTCTTTCTTTGCCTGGGATGCAAAGTAGGTATAACGGTTTCTCGCCTGTGACTCCCCAGCAAATGCGGTTAGAAGATTCTTCTCGGTTTTCGTTCCTTTTATCTTCATTTTTTACCTCCTTCATTTAAATATTTCTCCTGCTTCTTTATACCATAACACTAGATCCAATTGGCTCATAGGTATACCAATCTTTTCTGCAAATTCATGCATCTTTCTCTCTATTTCAAAATATCTCTCTCTTAAAAGAGAACCCTGGATTTTATCTATTAGTCCAAGGGAGCTCAAGTTTTTCAATATATGTCTATCGAGTATTGCTAAGTTCTCCCCTAATCCGATATTTCGCAGGAAATGACTTGCCTCTTTATAACCGATGCCTTTTACATTCTTAACCAACCATTCTCTTGCATCATAATAAACATCAGTAAACTGATCGATTCGAGATTTAATAGCCATTTTGCCGTCAATTGAGAATTGCATTCTTGCTTCAATGATATATTCTGCTTTTTTATACTTAAATCGTACTCCATCCAATTCTCTAATAATCTGATTCTTATCCCCTATCAACAACAGCTTTTTGTTCATAAGATTCTCCACAGCAGTCCAACATAACCTTGCCTTAGACTGCGGGGTTAATATGCAATACACGAGCTCGGCGAAAATACTTTCCTCACTGCAATCCTTCAATATTCCCTTAAACTCATCTAATCTTGATACTATTTCTTCTTGCATAGCACGATAAATTTTCTTTATTCCTTCAATACTATCCTCCTTTTCGATTGCAAAGCTACTATACATTAATTATCATCACCAATCCCTACTCTTAGGCAATTTCGCCTTTCTCGTTCATAATCAAACCAGTACAGACATACTCCCATTCTAGTGGTATAAACAAAGTATTTCGGTTATGCCACCTATACCAGAAATTCCCTCTTTGACAAATTTTGTCACTTCTAGACTCTCTGTTTCAAATTTAAGTTGTCCAAAGGACTCTGTGTCTTTCACAAACTCCTTGTGCTTACATAGGTATAGATTTCATTTATTTTACTGCTTTTATGCCCTAGAAATCCTGAATATATCTCAAATCAGCACCGCTTTCCAAGGATTCTATCTTCGTTAAATCAGAGTTTCATCCTCTCCAATAACCTACTTATGAGTTGCAATTCCAAAACAATCTTCCGCAGCTTCCATAACCGCTTCCGAAAACGTGGGGTGAGAACGAACAGTTGAAGCAAGGTCATCAGTCAGCAGCTCACCTTCCATAGCTACGGCCACTTCATGCACCAACTCCGATGCTCTTGGTCCTATCATCCGGGCACCAAGTATTTCCCCTGTTTCACTATTGGTAACAATTTTTACAAACCCTTCGGTTTCCCCGGTGATATAAGCTTTACC
>CAZOEM010000716.1:0-1817 GCA_964578735.1 uncultured Halobacteria archaeon
CTAAATCATTTAGACCGTTCCAGGGCAAAGCTATGTCACTATAACTCTCTATGACCACATATTCATGCTGCGCCAGCATTTTCTTATACGCTAACTCAACTGCGTGGCTGTAATATTTCTCAGTTATCGTATTTAACGTTTTTAAATCACGGACCTGGTAAATGGTGGATGCATTAGCACATACATTTCTAAAATCAGCATTGTTATAATCGGCAGACAGAGCTTCGTTCTCAACCACCAGATTCTTCACTCCGTCCTTATACCAAAGCGTGACGCGATCAAGTATGAAATAAGGTATTTGTGAAATCGGATTGATGTGAGAGGGCTCTGCCCATAACCTGTGGACAGGGTTGATAAATTCTTCTATCTGTGTCGTTGGTACCGAACTGTAAGCGGAAGCGGAACTTAAAAGTTTCGCATCCTTTCCATAGAGCCGCCCTTGGGTCAAAGCTTCATGCACCACGTCATAGTCATACCATACGCTGTTGCCAGCTCTTGGCTTGAAGCCACTGGCATTAATCCCCTTTTCTCTTAAGTAAACCAGTAACGCTAGTGCAAAACTCGTCTTCCCCGCATCCCTCTCTTTTAGCCCTACAACCAAAGCCTTGTAGTTATCGTAATACGTACCGATAATTTCTCGCCCATTATCTCTTTGTTTCTTTGTTCCTTCCATCGTCATAGCGGTTCTTGCATATAAAGTATAACTTCTACTTATTTAATTTGACAATGTCATATTATAATCATCAAGTTAATAGTTATATCCTTGTTATGATTATAAACTGCTAATTCATACTATTCTTTTTTATGGGTGTTATCTTGAGATAATCCTGCGCTTATATGGTCCACCAGCATCTTCCTTTTATCCTTTGTAATACATTCTTGAAAATTGTGTTGATTTGACATTGCCAAATTAATCTAATGCTTGGTGTTGCATTAGTATCTTCACAATCTTACTTCCTGCTTTTCCATCGCCAAATGGATTCTCCCAGTTTCGTTCTTTACTTAGCTGGCTCTTAACACCATCTAAAATAATAGTTCGATTTACGCCTGCCAGAACATTGCTTCCGACTTCTATCGTCTCGGGTCTTTCCGTATTGTCCCGGAGTGTAACACAAGGGACTTTTAATATGCTCGTTTCTTCTTGCACACCACCGGAATCCGTCAAAACCAGCTTTGCATTTGCTTCCAATTCTAAAAACTCGAGGAAGCCCTGCGGCTCTATTAAGTCCACGCCTACCGGGATTTTTAATCGGAATTCCGCTATCCGTTTTGTCGTTCTCGGATGGATTGGGTATACTATAGGAAGATAAAACTCCGTGTAAACAGATTCTAATCCGTCTAAAATACTTCTTAATCGCTCTTTTATATCTACTTTCCTTTTGGCAATAGCCAAATTCTGAAAAACCGCATCCACAATCGTATTTCCCGTGACGAAGATATTGTCCTGCGGTATCCCTTCTCGTAACAGATTCGCCTTTGCCTTTTCCGTGGGTGCAAACAAATAATCAGATGCATGATCCGCTAAAACACAGTTTATTTCTTCTCTATCCCTATTAGCATTTTCCCCGTTTCTTCTGCATGCGTGCCCGAACCGACATCCAGGTTGTATTTTGCTGTGGGCAGCTCTAAATCACAAAAAAAGATATTATCTAAGTTATATGAGTAATGCTGACAGGTGTGCAAGATGAAATAATCCAAATTCCGCCTTTCGCATTCCCGTATCACCGGAGACATCTTTATTATCTCTGGCCGAGTCCCTAATAACCATAGGTTCACAAGAAGCTCTTATATATCTAAGACTATTAAGTAACCATGTG
>CAZOEM010000717.1:0-1817 GCA_964578735.1 uncultured Halobacteria archaeon
CTTTTACCTCTATGGGGTTTCTCCCTTATATCTAATAAAGAAATTGAAAAACTTGTAAAACCATCAGCTCTGATTATCTTCCTTTCATACTGGTTAAACATACTCTTTGGCGTAACTCCCCTGAGCAAAATATGGCATTTTTCAATATCGCTCAGTGGTGCAATCGGTATTCACAGTGCCAATTTTCTCATAAAATATACGGGTATGTTTGGTGCATACATAATTCTCTTCATCGCTTTAGTCATACTCATATTTGCTTTTACAGAACTCTCTCTTTCAGGATTAAGAATCCATTTCAAGAAACCCAAAATAGAAAGAAAAAAGAGCACAAAGAAAACTAAAAGGCAAAAAACCGAAGAACCAATTTTAGAGGAACATACAACTGAAGAGAGTGGGGAGCCGAAGGATGAGAACATAACACCGAAAGTCAAAATCCGCTCAAGTGAAGAAATAATGAAAGTTGAAATCGATGACAATTTCAAGAACGAGTTTTTTGACAATCTCGATGACCCTCCGCCTTTCAAACCCGATATTGCTGAGTCTGAATTGAAAGCGAATGCAAAAAGACTGATTGACAAACTCGAAAACTTTGGTGTTTCAGGAAATATTACATCGATTGGAACGGGACCTGTAATTACACGATATGAATTCGTGCCAGGCCCAGGTATAAAAGTCTCAAGAATCTCCAATCTTGCAGATGACCTTGCACTTGCCATGAAAGCACCTAAAATAAGGGTTGTTGCTCCCATCCCCGGCAAAGGGACTGTTGGAATAGAGGTCCCCAACAAGAAAAGGCAGAATGTGTTTATCAAGGAACTTCTAATGAGCGAAGACTTCAACATGTCTTCATCATTGCTTACCATTGGTCTGGGCAAAGATATAGCAGGAGACCCGGTGCTTGCCAATATTGCAAGAATGCCCCACCTTCTTATTGCCGGGGCTACAGGCTCGGGTAAAAGTGTATGCATAAATGCAATCATCGCCAGCATTCTTTCCAGGGCACAACCCAACGATGTTAGATTCATTATGATTGACCCTAAACGGCTTGAACTACCTGTTTACAATGGAATTCCCCATCTAATCTTCCCTGTCCTCACCGAATCCAAGGAATCGATTCTCATACTTAAACAGATATTACAATGGATGGAAATCCGTTACAGGGAATTTGCAAAAGTTGGCGTAAGAGATATTGAAGGCTACAATGATAAAATCGAGGACAAGAAACCTTACATTCTTGTAATTGTGGATGAGCTGGCTGACCTGATGATACAGGCATCGGGTGAAATAGAATCCACCCTGACAAGACTTGCTCAAATGTCACGTGCCGTCGGTATCCATCTTATTCTGGCAACGCAAAGGCCGAGCGTTGATGTGATAACAGGACTCATAAAGGCTAATTTCCCGGCAAGGATTGCATTCCAGGTTGCTTCAATGACAGACTCGAGAACTATTCTCGATATGATAGGAGCTGAGAAACTGCTGGGAAGGGGAGATATGTTATTTCTTCCGCCAGGGAAAGGAACACCTGTCAGATTACATGGTGCTTATATATCTACAGATGAGGCAAAAAAGATTGCTAATCTTTGGTCAGAGCTTCACCTTAAAGCACTACTGCGAAGCGAGATAGAACATTCGGATGAAATCGCACAAGATTTAGTTAAGAACAATCTGGTAGAAACAATTGTCAATAGCAATCAAATACCGGGTGCAGAAGAAAGAATCATGAACTTCTCCGAAAAAACAGCAAAAAAATACGATGTAGAGATAAGAAAACTTGTTGTACTTTTTAATAATCTCGAATACTACCCACTGCTGGA
>CAZOEM010000718.1:0-1816 GCA_964578735.1 uncultured Halobacteria archaeon
ATCTCCTCCGTCAACTAAACCATAAAAATATTTAAAATCCTGATTATCTGCGTTCATCTGCGTCCGATCATAAAAAATTATTCTTTCTTGTTCGCATTCATGTTGTTCATTTCTCACTTTTTGTTTTTTTAAAAAACTTATCATATTTATCGCTTAGAGTATAAAAAACTTTTCGCTTTTTTTCAACTCAAAAGGCGTATTTATGTTTCGAAAGGTTTTCAACTCCGGGTCTATCTCTCGTATCCGGTTTACCGGTAAGAAGCAGACATATTTGAGCTGCGAAATCGCATGATATATCATCCCATCGCCCCTTTTTACCACCTCCCTTATCGCAGCTAGCATCGACTCTCTCCGATACACCGCATGTAACGGCTCCAGCATCCCGTTTTCCCATCGCGGCACTACTGCGTCATAGCCTGTAGAGGCGAGCTTAAATAACAATTTCACAACGCTTGCCGTTACAAATGGCATATCACATCCAATGACGAGTGAAAAAGCAAAAGAAGCCTGTTCTAAACCGGATAAGAAGCCTGCAATAGGGCCAAAACCATTCAGAGAGTCAAAAGCCAAACTGATTTTATCAGGCACTCTTGCACTGATTTGTTCGCCCTGCTGCTCGTCTCGTGCTGCTACTATTATCTCATCTGCCAGGCCCGAGATATTATCAATAGCATGCTGTATAAGCAATTTGTTATCTAACGTGGCGAAGCATTTATCGAACGAAAGAAATCTTCGGCCTTGCCCGCCTGCCAAGATGAGTACAGTCTTTTGCATTTCATTTAATACTACGGGATTAGGTGGATTTAAACCGCTTAGATATGTGAACGGTGATTTTTTTGAGACAAATACAAATTGATTATTGACACAGATTAACACAAACCTTTTTGCAAGCAAAAAGCTTTACCAAAAAATGCGGTGGAAAGATTAACGGCGTTAAAAATAGCCCAGCGACTCCAACAAAGGAAAACAAAAAATTAAATCCGTGTAAATCCCTGTAAATCCGCGTCCTAAATTAAATTTAGGGGTAGAAGTTATACTTTATTATTTATCAAAAAGAAAATGCTAAGAAAATAGCAGAGGGAAGATATGCCAAAAGAAGAAAGTGACCATTTGGTTTTCGGTGGCGTGGACGTAGTAGAGCTGGCAGAGACATATGGGACACCACTATACGTAACAGATGAAGATATGGTGCGGGACAATTTCAGGCGCTATAATAGCGCTTTTGAATCGACGGACAAGTATTACGCAGTAAAAGCGAACGGTAATCTTGCGATATTGAAGATATTAGCGAGCGAAGGAGCAGGTGCTGATGTGTTCTCCTATGGCGAACTCCAACTCGTGAAGTTAGCAGGCATACCCAGGGACAAGATACTATTCAACGGCAATTCGAAAAGCGAAGAAGAATTAAGGGCCGTGGTAGAAGCAGGTGTGAAGGTATCAGTGGATTCGCAGGACGAAATGCGCACTTTATCTGCAATAGCCGTTGCAATGGGTAAAGAAGTGGAAATTGCAATACGGGTGAACCCCGATGTATCACCAAAGGTAAATCCAAAGATAGCAACAGGTCTACGCGAATCGAAATTTGGCATCCCCTTTTACGAGGTGATCGGAACATGTGAAGATGCGAAAATGCTGCCTAACGTTACCCTTACCGGATTACATTGCCATATAGGGTCGCAGATATTAGACGTAAGCGTATTTAGAGAAGCGACAGAGAAGATGATGAATCTGGTAGAGGAATTATATGCGCGTGGTATGGAACTCGAATTTGTGGACCTTGGTGGTGGACTGGGAATAAGCCACCGTAAAGAGGAGA
>CAZOEM010000719.1:0-1808 GCA_964578735.1 uncultured Halobacteria archaeon
CATAATGGGGGACGTTGTTACATTATGAAGTTATGCCAGATATTTGCCTATAATTTCTGGCTTGTCAAGGATTTTCTTTCCCCTCTCTCGGCAATCGCTCACTCCCCTGCCACTTATTCTTAAGCTGCGTGCCACGTTATCCCCACTATAACCCAATTTATCCACCGCCAAATAACATACCACTCCCCTCGCTTGACTGAGGTAGCGCTTCCGGCTCTTGGAAACCAAATCCTTGACTCTAATCTCAAATTTGGCGCAGACCCTGGAAATTAGTTCATCCAGTGAAATATCGAATTTCGCTGTTTGATCCAGGACTTCGTTAGCATCTTTCATAACATTAGCAACAAAATCTCCGCTTCCCAGAATTCTTTCATCAGATAGTTCCCTTTCTTCTCTCTTGCGTCGCAATAGAGTTCTTTTGTCTCCTCCGGCATTCCGGACCAATCCACCACCCTGTAACTCAGGCCGGGTGCCTTGCGCAATTCCATCCTTAACAAACTGTCGGTACCTTCTGCGGGCCTTCCTTAGCTTATCCCCAAACTGGAGGAGTACGTCTTCGATAGTTTTCTCTGCCAGGTACTTCTCTGGTTTCTCTTGTCTGTTTTTTGAAAAAAGGCAAGGGATAAGAGGATTCCTTCTCTTTCCCATTATAGCACTATGACCGGTCCAGGGATATTTATCGAGTTCTTTTAGATCCTTTACCAGGCCCGCTCGTAGTGGGTTGAGATGGATGTAACGAATAAGCTCCAAAAGGTAAGGATCTTCTTCGCAAACAATAGATTTATAGCGGTTCTGGAAGAGGTGGCCGCTCCTTTTATGGCGTTTGTTGAAGGTGACCGCGTAGCCGGTCATTAGACGGCGCATGACCTTGCTGAGTGGCGTAAGACTTGTGCGCAGCAAGAGATGGAAGTGGTTTGGAATAAGCGCCCAGGCGTAGCATTGGGTTTGAGTTTCCTCAAGGATCACAGCAAGTCGTTCCAGAAAGAATTGGCGGTCTTGGTCGTCCTTAAAGATCTCTCTTCGTTCTATTCCCCGAGCCATTACATGTTGTAAAAGGCCGGGGGCATCAAGTCTTGGTTGGCGGGGCATAAATTATCTATCAAAGACGTCCGCAGGTAGATCGAACTTTTCTATCAGATCTTCAAGTGCGTATGACAAAATGAGCGTCTTTTTGCCATGCGACTTGATGGGGTAAGACTTATGTGTCTCGGGATCATAAAATTTGGGGTGTCTACCTTTTCCTGTCACATAAATAACGCCATACCTTTTGAGTATTTTTGTTACTTTCCTTAATTCTAAAGGCTTAGGCATAGTTTATTTCGGGAGTAGATCGCTGGAGATTATCATTGGAAACAGAGGTTAATGATTTCTTTATAGACATCTTCAAACTCCTGGAAGACTGTTTGGTTTCCAATTCATTATACATTCTCCAATACTTACCATGTGCTGGATCAAAAATAGTATCAATCGCATCGTTTTCTACCGCGGTCAAAACATATTCCTTTATAGAATCAGCTAATGCCTTTAAAGCGTCTTTCTCATCTTTACCGTGGCAAGAAACTGTAAAATCCAGGCAGCGGGCGACAACTACATCGTTCTCTTTTGTTAATAATATATGTAGTGTCGGACTTTCCCATAAGCTGCCGATTTTAAATCTTATCCTCTTTGCTTTCATACCTTTCATGGCTCCCTCTCAAATTTTACCGAATTTCGATCTGGGGGACGTTCGTGCAGAATGTTCACAACTCCAAATTGATATCATTGACATCCGGGTTTTCCCTGCTGATATTATTCGCGTTATACAAAAG
>CAZOEM010000720.1:0-1808 GCA_964578735.1 uncultured Halobacteria archaeon
TTGATTGTTCTTCATCCTGTCAATTAATTAACCCAATTTAAAGGGGGGAGCACCCAGGATGTCTATCGCCATACACTTCCTTGTCTATGCCTAACGCCTGCTCGTAATACTCTAGCGCTTTCTTCTGCTCCCCTAGTGCATACCATGCCCCGCCGATGTTGTTGAGGTCTGTTGCCACGTTCGGATGTCTATCGCCATACACTTCCTTGTCTACCGAAAGCGCCTGCTCGTAATACTCGATTGCCTGTCTAGCATCGTCCATGTCATTGTATATCCATCCAAGCTCGTACATGAACTTACCATAGTTATCATCGTTCTTCGGTTCGACGATATGCGAAAGGATTTTGTTCCCCTGTGATAATGCTTCCCGATAAGCGAGCGAATGACGCAAATAAGGAAGAAATCTAGCGCCGGCTTCTTCTATCGCAATACCTCCCTGACCCGATTTAATAGCGTGCTCAATCAACTCAGAAGCAGATACAAGATCGTATAAGTCAGCTGAATCGTGGAGAAGATCCAGATAATAAAAGACCGCAACTTCGTGGCACTGCTTTTGCTTTTTTACCTGAAGTTCTGCAAATATATCCTCGCGTAGCAACGGCGACACCCAATAGCGAACATTGCGGGTGCTGTCCTCCTCCAATAGACTCAACCGAACCGCTTTTTCTGCCGCAGATTCCCAATCTATAAAACCTTCAGAAACAAAACCAATTCCGTCTTTGAGCACAGGCAGACGATAAACAGCGGAACGGCGTAAAAATGTTTGAAACGCTTCCGGCTGCGATTCCAACAACTGCTTCAAAACGAGTTCTTGCACGAGTTCGTCCTGTTTGCCTTTTGCCTTAGATAGGAGCGAGGTAACGTC
Organism: uncultured Halobacteria archaeon; assembly: GCA_964578735.1. Lineage (GTDB taxonomy): Archaea > Halobacteriota > Syntropharchaeia > Alkanophagales > Methanospirareceae > Methanophaga. The sequence continues at coordinate 866 of CAZOEM010000720.1, forward strand.
CTTTACTTCGCCTACAAGGGTATTCAGAGCTTCCATCAATCGCGGATTACCACGTCCTGCTTCGATCAGTTGGTGTTTAATCATGGGATCGGGATAACTGGCGATATTGTTAAGTTCAGCAACTTTTTTACGCTCATCTGCATCTCGGAAACTGTTTAAGCCAATAGGCTCAAGCCGCTTGCTTACTAAATCTTTACCATCAAAAGTGAGCAAAAAGGTATGACGGCTGGTAATGATGAGCTGAGTCATCTTACCGCTATAAGGTAAATATTTGAGCAGAGCTTCCAGAATTGGTACTGCTTCCGGAGAGATGTCTAAAACGCCTTTTTCCCACTCTGGCATGTTCTTCTCAAAGTCATCAAGTAAAATGAGATAATTCCGTTTCTGAAAAGCAGAAGAGCATAATCCTCTGATTTTATCCGGCATCTCCTCTTGCGCCTCTAATCTCTTCGACCCTTTGTCGTCATCAGCACGAATAAAGGCGTCTTTCAAGGCTTCATGAAAGGTAACTGCGTTTAGTTCGCCGTGAACGAGGATCAAGGTATGGTCTTTGAAGCGATCACAGAATTTGCCGGCAAGGCAGCTCTTGCCAAATCCTCCGGTTCCGTGAATCAGTAAACCGATCTTTTCACTATCGCTTCGCAGGCATCGGAGTCCCAGTTGAATTTGCCTTCTTCTGCCGATAAAACCTCTTTTGAGCACTTTCACCTGACTGTTCTTTAAATAGGTGTACTGAAGTTCTCTCAATTTTGGTCGTTTTTTCTGCCCTTTTGCAACTAAAGGGACATGAAGGGGAGAGCCATCAGAGAAAAGACGTAGCAGAGACCAATCCGTTGGATAATGGTTATAGAGTTCATAGCGAGTCCTAAGCACAGCATCGAGTATGTTTTTGCCACGGCTCAAATCGTGATATAGCGTTTTGGCTGCTAAGCTTGCACCTACA
>CAZOEM010000721.1:0-1808 GCA_964578735.1 uncultured Halobacteria archaeon
GGTTCGCAGGCAAGCAAAAAGACCTCGCCCTTGGCGCCTATCCCGACGTTGGAATCAAGGCTGCGCGAGCGAAACGCGACCAAGCCAAGGCGCTTTTGGCCGAAGGTGTCGATCCAAGCGAAAAAAGGAAACAGGACGCCCATAGGGCGGCGGAAGCCAGCGCCAATACCTTTGACGCCCTCGCCGCCGAATTGATCGACAAGAAGCGGCGCGAAGGCAAGAGCGAGAACACCGTTGGCAAAATAGAATGGCTTTTCAGCCTCGTCCGCCCGGCCATTGGGGCGCGCCCCGTCGCCGAACTGACCTCGGCCGAAATCCTTAAAGCCCTCAAGACCGTGGAAGCGCGCGGACGGCTGGAAACGGCCCACCGTTTGCGCTCCTATATCGGCGAGGTTTTCCGCTACGCCATCGCCACAAATCGCGCCGAGAACGATCCATCTGGCGCATTAAAAGGCGCCCTCGCCGCCCCTGTTACCAAGCATCGCGCCGCTATAGTTGAGCCAAAAGCGTTCGGCGCGCTGTTGCGCGCGCTGGACACTTATCAAGGCGCGCCGGAAACATTCGCGGCGCTGCAACTCATGCCCCTAACGATGGTCCGCCCCGGTGAGCTGCGCGCCGCGGAATGGTCGGAGTTCGAGCTGGAAGCCGCTATTTGGTCGATCCCCGCCGAACGAATGAAAATGAAGCGCCCCCACCGCGTTCCATTGGCACCCCAAGCCATCGCGATATTGCGTGACCTCAAGGAAATGACCGCCGATGGCAAATTTCTATTCCCTTCGGTTCGCTCTCGCGCCCGCTGCATGAGTGAAAACACGATCAACGCCGCTTTGCGCCGCCTGGGCTTCGGCAAGGACGAAATGACCGGACACGGCTTCCGGGCCTCCGCCTCGTCGATCCTGAACGAAAGCGGGTTGTGGAATCCCGACGCCATCGAACGCCAGTTAGCGCACGCCGACGACAATAAAATCCGTCGGGCCTATGCCCGCGCCGACTTTTGGGAAGAACGAATCAAAATGATGAGTTGGTGGGCGGATGAATGCGATAATTTGAGGCGAGGCGGAGTGGTGCTCGAATTTGCGACGACTTCCAGCTAATCGGCGAAAAGGCTGTGAAAATGTGGAAAACAACGTAAGTCGCCTTTCTAAAAGGCATTCGTTGGTGATTCGCTGTTGAAAAGCGATATTCTTACTTGTGCGCCGCTTTTCGATCCAAATTGTGGATATCGTGGAATAAGCTGCGCCGTTAACCATTCAGCATGCCATCGGCCTCTCGCAGCCCCATAAGGTTAGGCGGTGAACTGATTCGGTTCACGCCGCGCCTCACGGGCTTGAGGCAGACGAAAAAAAACGAACCGCATCAACCTGGCAGGGTCGATACGGTTCGATGGGTTGAAACCCGTGCTCTCGTAGGAGCGGGCCAACCCTAACCGGCAATTCGGAAACCGTAAAGGCTTTCGATTTGCCGGCTCGTCGCAAAAATCGATGAGCAAAGAATATGGCCAACAAGACTGGCGGCTCTGATAACCGCCCAAAATCCACACCTCAACAACTTCCCTCAACCGGCTTTGTCCGCCTTAGCGCTATCCTCGCGCCCATCGGTCCGATTCCCGTTGGCCGTTCGACGTGGTGGGCGGGCGTCAAAGACGGGCGTTTTCCCAAGCCCGTCAAACTCGGCGCCCGGATCACCGCATGGCGCGTCGAGGATATTCGCGCGCTAATCCAGAACGGCGGCTGACCTATGACGAGGCGGTACAATATCCGCCGCGTCAAAATCCATCGGACCTACTCAATCTCGGAAGCCGCGAAGCT
>CAZOEM010000722.1:0-1802 GCA_964578735.1 uncultured Halobacteria archaeon
GTCAAGCTTTCTTTATGAAAGAAAGGTTGTTGGTAAAGATTTCTTTATGAAAGAAGTTTTTTTTTTAAAAAAAGCGTTTCTTTCTAAGTTAATGCTAAAGGCGAAATATGAAAAAGAGAGTTTATCTTGATACTTGCGTATGGTGTCGCCCGTTTGACGAACACTCGCAAAGAGTAGAAGAAGAAAGTGAGGCATTTTTCAAAATATTGCAGAAAATAGGAGAAGGAGAAATTGTCGTGGTTGGGTCAGTCATGTTAGATGAGGAAATTGAAGAGATAGAAGAAGAGTGGAAAAAAGAAGCGGTAAAATCATTGTTGTATCTGGCAGTTACAGAAGAAGTAACCTGGGTCTCGGAGCCAAAGGAAGAAGAAATAAAGGAAACAGTAAAATTAAAAGAAGCAGATGCTTTTCATGTATCTTGTGCAATTGAAGGTGGTTGCGAATATTTTATATCTGTTGATGATGAAATATTGAAGAGAGGGGGAGAGATAGAGAGACAGTATGGAATAAAGGTATGTTGCCCGGCGGAATTTCTAGGAGGCGAAAATGAGAATAGGAGCTAAGGACACGGAAGTAATAGAAAAGATTTTGCAGATAGCGGAGAAGGAACTAACGTTGGAGGAATATGCGAGATTTCTTGCTGTTATAACACCGAAAGCGGGCGATTCCGTGAAGGAGTTAAGGGAATTTAGAGATAAGGAAACGCATAATGAAATTTTGGAGCGATTGAAGAAGAGAGGCGTGAAAATCACACACTGAGCCGATGAATTCTTAGATGCAAAATATTTTATCATTTTTAGTTGCAAAAGCGGAGAGATGTAAAGTGGGTAATTTGTTGATTTTTAGATTGGCTCGGTATCCAAGCGGGGATTTTATCGGGCAACGGACCCATATAAAGCTGTCGAAACGAGAATAACATTGCAGTATCTTTGTGGTTTGTGCATAGGTTATCGTTCGTAAGTTCGGAATCAAGCAGGGGTTGTATATAAGGTTGTATATGAGTTTCATAATAGACAGGATAGTCCAAAAGATATATATGTTAAGACGACTATATAACAAAAGTGAGTATAATTGCCCGGTCCAAATGGAAGAGAAGATAATCCAACTTGCTGCGCTTCTGCATGATGTTGGTCTGTTCTGGCAGGGTGCCGGAGGAGTAGGTAGACACCAAGAACTCTCTAAAAGATTTGTGGAGAAGATATTGCAACTTCCGGATAGTATTGACGAGAAGTCGCTCTCAACTTTGGTTTTAAGACATCATGACCGCAGCGACCTCTCAATGGATTTAAGACTAAGTGGACTGCCGGAGTACAGTACCGAGAGAAGGTTAGCAAGTATCCTATGCGAGGCAGATAACATATCTTCCGCAATGGATAGAGAGTATGATGAAGAAAGCGAAGTGCGACAGCCGTTGATACCTATATTCCCCCAAATATCTGAAGAGAAGAATACAAATAGGAAGGACTATTATTATCTCCCTTTGGAACTTTCTTTAGATAACATTAGGGATACCTTACAAGAGGGGAACTATAATAGCGATCACGTAAACGAATTGCATTCTGAATTGTGGAATCAGTTCTGTAACGAAGTAAAGGAAATATCTGCCAGTGATCCTGAAGTATGGACCCACAATCTTTACTATCTCTTACAAAAGTATACTTCATTTCTACTCTCTGCGGAAGACAAAACAAAACCTGATATTCCTCTATTTGATCACCTGAAAACTACTGCTGCAATTGCTGATTGTCTCTATAAGTATACCACGGAAGAGAAGATACCTGTGACTGAGCATTTGAGAGAGA
>CAZOEM010000723.1:0-1798 GCA_964578735.1 uncultured Halobacteria archaeon
CGTGGGTATATCTCTACAGCGCGGAAGAACGGGTGTCGTGTCCTCGATGCTATTCACGATGCGCTTAGAGGGTCTCCTTTTATTCCTTCAGTTGGTTCTATGGGATTGACGCAGGGGTGAGTAGTTACACTTTTTTAAAGTTTGATAGGTGGTGCAAATCCACGAAGGGGCTAAAGAAGGGAAAAAAGATGGCACCAAGGAGAGGCGCTTTTAAAAATTTAGGAGGTGAAAAAGAAAAAGATGAAAAACGAAAATAAGAAAGCGATAGGGATAATACTTGCAGCGACAATTTTAATTTCGGTTTTCGTGGCGATTGCGCTGGCTGTGAGTGCTAACGAATCGGGTATCGCTTCCATTGATACAACGGTGAAAGTTCCTGAGACTTCAAGTTTGGCAGGATATAACATAGCAGTAGTGAACGCTGGTGGTTATCCATCAGACCTGAAGTGTCAATTAGAAGCATGGGGAGCAACAGTTGATCTGATCAATGTGCCAGCCATTACAGAGCCTTTACTCAGTAGCTACGATTTGGTATGGATACCCTATGGTGCTGCGGGAGCAGTTGATGCTGGTGGAAAAGCGGCAGCGATACTCAGTTATGTACAGAATGGAGGAGGAGAGATTCTCGATCAGCCAGATCAGGTTATGACACCACAGTGCCTTCCATACGCATGGCAAATTACAGACATCTAGTATGGGGATGCATGTGCAGCAACGATCATTGACCCTACCCACGAACTGACAACAGGTTTGACAGTGAATGACATGCCTGATGCCTTCGACCGCTCAGGAACGGTGAATCCAGCATATACCATACTTGCGTTATCTGGAGAAAGTGAACCAACTTTTGGATGTGCAAACTATGGAAGAGGCAGAGTAATTGTTGAGATGGATGCCCCATTAGGATGTGGCATATGCGATGTATGTGGGGATTGCCCATCGTTATCCGAGGCTATGGTTACGAGGATGGTAGAGTGGGTATCTAATCCTTGCTTATGTGAGATAGCAGTTTATACGACTGAAGTTCATAATCCCGGAGGGATTCTGAATCCTCTAAGAGAACTGAGGGACGACTATCTTAAGGAAGAGTACGTGGATCGCTACTATGACTACAGTCCTGAGTTGTCGACGGTTATAACAAGGGACCTTTCTCTGGCGTATGAAGCGGCTCGACTCCTGGTCAAGTATTCGCCCATGGTAGAGCAAAAGGTCTACGGGATTGGCATGGATAGGCTCATTACCAGGAGTGATGTGGAAGAGGTGCTATCTTTCATAGACAGGTTAAAGAGTGGTGTCAGGAAGGACAGTGGCAAGATAGGTTACATGAGGAGTCAGGAGATAATAAAATACCTGGACGAGTTTAAGGAACAAGTAGAGGCATCCGAGGGCAAGACCTTCAGCGAGGCACTCCAAGACTCTATCTACTATATGGGCAACATTGATACAACACCGGACGAAAATAACGAATCGGGTATCGCTTCCATTGATACAACGGTGAACGTTCCTGAGGCTTCAAGTTCAAGTGGGATAACAAGACCTTAGGTGATCACCACGGACGGCAATAACGTCAAATACACTAAAAGCAAGTAAGAAATAGAAATATGAGCAGTGGATGGATATATTCCATCCACAAACTTTTTTTTTAAAAAAAATAAATTCCCAAGCACTTGATCTTTCTCCACTTACTCATTTTAGCGATTTTTTGTATCCTCTTCAAATTAAAGGGTAACTCAAAAATTGCAAATATCCCGCCTTTCGGTGAAATGGGAAATAAGGCCCAAATGATGTCACATAGATG
>CAZOEM010000724.1:0-1797 GCA_964578735.1 uncultured Halobacteria archaeon
GACCAATCCCCTTGCATGAGGAATACTCTGAATTATTTGTTCTAGAGCTTCAGGAAAAGAGGCTTCTATGAGCAGATACCCCTTTAGCTCTTCGGGTACCATTATCGCCTTAATTCCATGATCTTTCACACCTTCTTCGCCTAATGCACCCTCAACCATAGTAGCAACTGCTAGCTCTTGATTTACCGTTGTTTTTACTGCGTATACCTTAACCATACTATAAAACCTCTGGTAATACAGTCATCAAGAGATAGATAGAAAAACCGATAAGCCCAATAAGAGCCATCGCGGCACCAGCGATTTTAGAAATCTTGTAGAACTCATCTCTTGTTGGCCGTTTTGCCAACTTCAGTATTCTTATGTACACATTCAACTTGTTCGACAGATATTCGACCTTCATTTCCATCGTTGTTACCCGTTATTAATGCACGATTTCAATCCCATATCGCTCTTTCTTCGTATCCCGCTTCGCATATATCTGTTCGGACTTCACACCGGTCACAATGAGCAGAGTTCTTAGCACATTCTTCAGCTCGGGACTCACTTGAACACCCCAAATGATTCTTGCATCAGGGCTCATCATTTTAGACACTTCCTGAAGGGCGTTTTCCGCTTCCTCCACGGTCATGTCTTCACCTCCTGTCACGTTTACCAGTGCGGATTTTGCATCGGAGACGTCAACATCGAGCAAGGGCGAGCTTAACGCCTTTCTCACTGAGTCTATTGCTTTATTCTCTCCATCTGATTCTCCAAATCCAATCATTGCCATCCCACCGTCTTTCATCACCGTTCTCACATCTGCGAAGTCCAGATTTATAAGACCTGGTCTTGTTATCAGTTCTGTTATCCCCTTAACCGCACGCATAAGGACTTCATCGGCAACTCTAAAAGCATCGCCTAATGGCAATCTCGGGACTACATCCAATAACCGGTCATTTGGTATAACAATCAAAGTGTCAGTATTCTCACGTAGTTTTTCCAGTCCTACGTCTGTATTTTCCATCCGTACATCCCCTTCTGCCTTAAAAGGGACGGTTACCACACCGATAGTAAGAGCGCCTGCTTCTTGCACCGCTTGTGCCACTACCGGCGCTGACCCTGTTCCTGTGCCACCGCCTAAGCCACAGGTTACAAATACCATGTCCGCATCCTCAACTATAGCTTGTATATCAGAATTATTCTCTTTCGCTGCTTCTTCGCCTAATTTCGGGATACTTCCTGCACCTAGCCCCCTCGTTGTCTTCTTCCCTATCAATAGCTTATTATCTACTTTTGAAAACAACAAATGTTGCGCATCGGTGTTCAGTGCGAATAAATCAGCGCCAAAGATACCGTCAACGGTCATCCGCTCTATTGTATTTGTCCCACTTCCACCGCAGCCAATCACCTTTATAACGGTCTTTGATTTTTCCAGGATCTTTTCTAATTCAGCATCATTCTCCCTTACAGTTACTTTCTCGCCTTCCGAGACTACTCCTCCACCAACTTGTTTCATCTTCTCTACCTCTCCAGTATAATGTTTCTACGTAATGATAAAAGCACTTAACATGTATAATACTTTGTTTTGTTTATGATAAAACGTTTTAATGCGGAGGGAGGGATTTGAACCCTCGAACCCCTACGGGACAGCGACCTCAACGCTGCGCCTTTGTCCTCTTGGCAACCCCCGCAAACTTTCCGTTTTACTAAATAGAGAACTTAGTTAGTTAAAGAAAGGCATTAATTATACTAGTATGTTCTTTCCACGGGCACAACTCTGCGATCTCCGCGGTGATAAATCACTGGCTTTTTAGACAG
>CAZOEM010000725.1:0-1791 GCA_964578735.1 uncultured Halobacteria archaeon
CTTCATACTCGTAATATCCCTGCTCCGGGGCGTATTGCACAAGTTTCAACGGTCCTGTGCCTATAACAGCATCATCGTCTCTGTATTTATCTGGCTCGTCAACGTCCTTCCATATATGCTCTGGTATTATCGGTATACTTCCTGTGACGTCTTCTATAAATGCCGGTCGCGACTCTTTCAGGTATATACTAACCGTATAGGGTGGTATGATGTCAACATGGTCAACGTTCTGCTCATCGTAATTCCACTGTTGCGGATGCTCCTTCACGTAATCGAAAGTGAACTTAACGTCATCAGCCGTAAAAGGCTCCCCATCGCTCCATTTCACGCCCGGGTGCAGGTAAAAAGTCCATTTCTTTGCATCATAGGCACTCCAACTGTCTGCAAGCCAGGGTATCACTCTGTCTTCGTCCTTCCAGGTCAAGGTATCGAACATAAAGCTCATTTTGACATAACCCGGTCCTCGAGGATAATGTGCAAAGGGCGTTGGATAGCCCCTGTCCTCCCCGGAGATTTTGACTACTTTTTCTTCTCCCGCCGCCGCCGCTACCATCTTACTATCCTCCTTTGCAACTACCATACCGCTAAAAGCGGAGCACAAAAGTAGCACCACCATCAGCAAAGCCATATTTTTCTTCATTTTCTCTTTTCGCTTCCTCCTTTTCTTTTTTGCTTTTGCATATCTTCTTCTTTTATTTCACAATATGTAAGACAAATATCTTTTTATTATCTATATTCTTTTGTTTATCTTACATTAAGTTAAGACTTTCGGTTTTTATTTATATAAAAAATGTTATATTCAAATCGGTGTCTCATTTTTTCCCCCACCAGATCATAGCGCTGTTCAGTTCATGCTTTGACCAGAGTGCCCCGGCATCCGCAACAAGTTTTTCTGCTAAATATGATCTAATCGCTTCTTCTGCCCTTGGCGATGATACCTCGATGTCCTCCATCCATCGCTCTACTGCTTCGTCCAAATTCGAGAACCGCTGGTTATGTTCTGATTTAATAATCTCAACATTTGCATGTATACCCATTTCGTACAGAACATTGTAGAGATATATGTAATCGGGTCCGGGCTGGAATTGTTCACCGAATAATCGGAGCCAGAGTTCGTCATAATCCCAGAATCTTCTCCCGGCGAAGGTGAAAATGTAAACATATCGTGTCGCAACATCGTTCATCTTCGAGATGGCATCATGTATATCAAGCATCGTGAGCGAGTGCGATGCGATTACGATGTCGTGTTCACCCATATCGTGCCCTATCGCCACATCTTCCCATTTCTTGTTTATACAAGTTAGGTTTTTCAATCCATCAGTTACTGCATTTTCCTTTAGACACGCGAGCATCCCGTTAGAAGGGTCTATTGCAGTAACGTGCTTCACTATTTTTGCAAGCGGTATTGCAAGCGTTCCGGGTCCTGCACCGATGTCCAGCACGGTATCATCGGGCTCTAGGTCAAGCTTTGCTATTATCCGTTCTGCACGATCATTGCGTTTTATTGATTCATTGAACCCTTTTGCCCTTTTATCCCAAAATTCAGTCCTATCTCGCTGGCGCCGTTTTCTAAATGATGAGTTCTGCATTGCTTTCTTCCACATTTCGTTCCAATCAAGTTCTTCTATCGTTTCAACCATATTCAGTTTTCTGTTTTTATCCCTTTTCTTTATCCATCCCGCCTTTCGGTGAAATGGGAAATGAGACCCAAATGATGTCACGGAGCTGTAACATACTTCATCCTCAACAATCGTCCATCTTTCAATTTTATATTACTTCGTGATAACTCCA
>CAZOEM010000726.1:0-1789 GCA_964578735.1 uncultured Halobacteria archaeon
GACGTGCACTTAGAGCAACAATAAGTGTTGCTTCCAGTCCCTGAGCAATCTGGCAAAAGGATAGGGGATATTGATCTCCTTCACAATCTGAACCAATTTTCTTGCTCTGCGAACTCAGCGTTCTCTGCGGTAAATGAAATGTGGCAATGTCAAGATACAAGGGTTAGCGTTTTAGACCTTCCGCTACGGACATACCCAATTCTTGATCAGCCTTTGTCAGGTTATCAATCACCTGCTGCCGGATCGGTTTGTCTATATGCATAAGATCCGCGACGAGGTTATCAACCAGATGTTCCTGGTCCATCTTGCTCAAGGAGCGATATCGCTCACCTGCCTGTCCAAAATCATTCGTTATGCCAATCTTGCGACGCATCACTTCCCCCTCAACACGATATACACGAGATGTACCCGCCGGAGCCTCCATAGGCATACCACCAGCTAAGCTATTGGGCTCGTAATTGACCGAGCCACTGAAAGCTCCAGACTGCATGGCTCCATCGCGCTGATTGTTGCTTACCGGCACCAGAGGGCGGTTGACGGGAAGTTGCAGGTAGTTCGCACCCAACCGATACCGCTGGGTATCATTATATGAGAATGTTCGACCCTGGAGCAACTTGTCAGCAGAAAACTCGATCCCGGGAACGATGCTGGCGGGACAGAAAGCCGCCTGCTCCACATCGGTGAAGAAGTTTTCGGGATTGCGATTGAGCACCATTTTGCCCACCGGCATCAGCGGGAATTTATCCTCAGGCCATGTCTTTGTGGCATCGAGTGGATCGAAATTTTGTTTCAATTCGTCTGCAATATCCATCAACTGGACATTGAGCTCGTACACAACCTCTTCGCCGCGGGCAATCGTATCGTAGAGGTCACGAGCAAGGTAATCGGGATCAAGACCAGCCAACCGGGTTGCTTCATGACGGTCAATGTTATATACACCCAATTTCGGCTTCCAGTGGTATTTCACATACGCCGCCTTGCCCTCAGCGTTCACCCACACATAGGTATTGACGCCAAAACCTTCCTGCATACGGTAGCTTTTGGGCGTCCCGCGGTCAGAAAAGAGCCAGGTAATCATGTGGGTTGATTCGGGTGTCAGGGATATAAAATCCCAAAAGCGGTTATGCGCGGAAGAAGCCGACGGGATATTGCTATCAGGTGCGCCCTTGAAGGCATGAACCATATCCGGGAACTTGATGGCGTCCCGAATGAAAAAGACAGGCAGGTTGTTTCCTACAAGATCATAGTTTCCATCCTCCGTGTAGAACTTAACGGCAAATCCGCGGGGGTCCCTCACAGTATCAGCAGAGCCACGGCCACCGGTTACAGTAGAAAACCGTATAAATACAGGCGTCTTTTTATCGGGGTCCTGAAGGAATTCCGCCTCCGTATAAGGTTCCATGCTCGTGTAAACCTGAAAGTAGCCGTGTGCCCCTGCGCCCTTGGCGTGAACAACCCTTTCAGGGATACGCTCCCTATCAAAATGAGCCATCTTCTCGATAAACTGGACGTCTTGTAACAACACAGGACCGCGTTCGCCAACGGTCATCGAGTTCTGGTTGTCCGAAATCGGGATACCCTGGTTCATAGTCAAATGTCTTTCTTTTTCTTCTTTCATGATGTCTTCCTCCTTTGGTACAATAATTTTTATTTTCTAACTTCTAAATAAGTTTGGGCATATATATAAAATAACTTCTGCATTTTTTTAAAGGTATATAAAGTATAACTTCTGCTTATTTAAGACGCAGATTTACACAGATTTACACGGATTTAAGGGATATAAATTATG
>CAZOEM010000727.1:0-1786 GCA_964578735.1 uncultured Halobacteria archaeon
TGCATTTCTCAATTTAAACATTTGCCTATTTTCATCTCACTGTCCCCGCCAGATGCAGGTATCTTAAAATCAAATCCAAAGACATTCCAGTACGCTCATGGGAATTCAAAAAATTTTTCTCCTCCTATTTCCAACCCGTTCTTCTTTGGATGATAAGGATACGATGAGACCCCTTCCAGAGATGAATCTGTTTTATTATACAATGAATTCACAGATACGATTGACTCAACCAATCCCGGATAATGTTCTACCACATCGGCAACCACAAAAAACGTTGCTTTTATATTATATTCATCCAGCAAATCCAGCACTCTTTTTGTTGGCTTACGTAAACTCAAATAATCGTATCTCCCATCCCATTTCTCAATAAATGTTTTTAGTTTTGGATTAAACATTTTTTATATTGTAGTTAAATGCTCTAAATAGCCTTTCACCAACTTCAAAATCTCTTCTGCAATTTCTAAAGCTTGTTCCGCTTTCTCTTCCACATAGTATTCTTCCGGAGAGGTAACCTCACCTTTAAAAATGAAGGGATACCTCGTTCTCGACCAATCCAATGTAAAGAACTCTAACGCAGTTAATATCTTGCGTGAAAAGTTCTCATCAAATTTCTCTTTTTTTGCCAGAAATGCGAATTGAGTACTTATTTCGTGTTCTTTTGTGAAAACGCCGTGTATTTCCAGGATTGACTTGACACTTTTCTCAACGCACTGTTGAGCATAGAATATCGTCGCCTCATAGTCATCAAAATCTAAATTCCTTTTCACCCTTTCAAAATCCTTTTCTGCAATCTTGAGATACTTTATAGCGAAATCTCTGAACTTCTCCACTCTTTATGCCTCCCTACAAATGTAAACTCCGGAATATCTTTCTTCTTTATTTCCCTTATTTTATTCCTGAAAAAGGTATTCTTATCATACCACATATTATACCCCAGTAGCAACGTCAAAAACAATGGCGATTTATACGTTATATTTGCATTCAAATCCTCTACATCCCAGATGATTGGGGCAATAGAAACCCCGTAATCCAGGATAATTCCCACACAAATATCTATTAGAATTGATTCGATTTCATCGTATTTCTCTACGATGATCAGCAAATCCAGGTCACTGCTTTCATCCCAATCTTCTCTTGCACTGCTGCCGAATAAGACAGCGGATACAAAATTTTTCCCAAGCTTGCCCCCCAATTCCTCAATAAATTGGTTCAAAGCCCTATCTATCCTAATTTGTTTGTCCATTCTATTATTGCATCCTCAACTCGAAGAGTTGTTTAACTCCTTCTCTGAGAGCTTCATCAGTGAGACTATCTCCCGTTCATACATAAGTTCATCCATCTTCTTCAAAATCTCGATGACGTGCTGCTTTATATCCCGAACTTCAGCTTCTATGTTCATCATGCATAATTCTCATCTCCCTGTATATATATAAATATCTTTCAGTCAAGGTTTTTATCGAAGATAAAAAAGTTGTTAGCACAAGTTTCTTTGTTAAAGAAAAGTGTTTGGACTAAACCTTTTTTAAAGGTTTGATGATTAAACTTTCCTAAAATTTGATCCGTTAGCATTTTTGATCCAACTTACCTAAAGTTTGACGAGGTTTTCCAATACCCCTGTAAATAAAACCAAAATGCTCGCATTCCTCTTTATTGTATGCGTCCCTTCCATCCACCAGCACGGGGGTACGTATATTATCTTTTATCAAACCTAAATCCAAGTTGAGATATTCTTTATGCCTGGTTACTATAGCAATGGCGTCAGCACCGTTGATTGCTTCATTGAGGT
>CAZOEM010000728.1:0-1783 GCA_964578735.1 uncultured Halobacteria archaeon
TTGCAGTGGTGGGACTTGCACCCACAAGACCAGCAGATAGCTTCGCTGCACCGATCCACTTATCACCGCAGCGCTCAATTCGAATTCGGCACTATATCATTAGCTCTTATCGTATAGCTATGCTCCTGATACTTTGTAATATTTTTGAACCACGTTACCAAATACTTTTTCCTGCTCTGACCCTGTCATGAAATAATCATCATCAAAATCCATATTCTCCAATTCCTTCATGATGAGACGCATTTGAACTTTTGTAATTGTCATTTTTGCAAGTATATTCGTGTAATATCCCATTGGTTTTGCCCTATCAGCCGATATATTTCTGACAACGCCGGAGAGAATGCAATAAGAATGTGGCTTCAACCCCCTACTTCTTCCCTCAAGTTCGTATGGTAACCATACTTTTTCCGCAGCACCACAGCTTTCATGTTTACAAAGAGTCATATTTTTCACCTACCGCTATTTAATTAAGTCTATATTAGGTATAGATATATCTTTATTTTTATTTGGAATTATCTGAGCTTTTGAATACCACTCAATAGTCTTTTTTAGACCAGACCCTCTCTAAAATCTGTTTTTGCCCGGAACCCAAATTCCTTCTCTGCCCTGCTCACATCCAAACACCTTCTCGGCTGCCCATCTGGCTTTGTGGTGTCCCATTTTATCACTCCGTCAAACTCAGTAAGCTCTGCGATCAACTCAACCAAATCCCCGATTTTCATCTCGAAACCCGCACCTAAATTAACCGGTTCCGGCCCATTATATCTCTCCGCAGCCAAAAGTATGCCTCTTGCCGCATCCTCAACATACAGAAACTCCCGTGATGCTTTTCCGGTGCCCCAGACCTCAACTTCAGATACATTTTTTTGTACTGCTTCCGTAAATTTCCGTATTAGTGCAGGAATAACGTGCGAACTCTCAGGATAGAAATTATCACCGGGGCCATACAGATTCACAGGCAATAGGAATATCGAGTTGTAACCATATTGCTGCCGGTACGCCTGCGACTGCACCAGCGACATCTTCTTCGCTAACCCGTAGGGCGCATTTGTCTCTTCCGGGTAACCGTTCCATAGCTCGTCCTCTTTAAACGGCACCGGCGTGTATTTCGGATAGGCGCAAACAGTCCCAACAGCTACGAATTTAGCCACTTCTTTTTATCGCCTCTAATAATCTGGTTGTTCCCAATGCGGTGACATTCCCGGTGTATTCGGGAGTCTCAAAACTCACTCGCACATGACTTTGCGCGCCTAAATGGTATATTTCATCTGGTCTTATATTATAAATTATATGTGAAATCTGCTCGGAATCCGAAAGATCGCCATAGTGCAAGAATAGTCGCGCGTTAGGATCGTGTGGATCAACGTAAATGTGGTCTATCCTGTTTGTGTTGAAGGTGGATGATCTTCTGATAATACCGTGGACTTCATAGCCTTTGCTCAGTAATAGCTCAGCTAAGTATGAGCCGTCTTGTCCGGTTATGCCGGTGATTAATGCTTTCTTTGGCATGTTTTTACCTCCTTTTCCTATAGATAGTGCCATGATATAAATATATCTTTACTATTACAGCTACCTATAATAAACCCCTTTCTTCTTCGCCTCTTGTCCATCAAACATCCCTCGCACATCAACACACTTTTTCTTTTTAGGAAAAAGAAGACCTGTGCTAAAAGAAAAATTCAAAGCCTCACTCACCATCTCCCTCACTGGCGATTCCCTCGTGTCCGGCACATCTACACAACTGCAGATACTCCCACCTTTACTCTTCCAATAACAAACTCTT
>CAZOEM010000729.1:0-1425 GCA_964578735.1 uncultured Halobacteria archaeon
CAAATTAATACTTCTTTCTCTATTTCAGATACTTCCGTCACACACAAAAGTGTCCTACTTCCATATCAAACTTAACCGTTACGTATCAAATTAATAGAAAGGGTGGAATCGTTGATTTTTGAGAATATATAACAAAGCATAAACCATACTTTCTCAGAAGCTCTTTAGCAGACCCAATAGAATCTTTATTTCCTCTCGCACATCTTCTCTATCAAATGCTACCATCTCCTCTGAAATGTCTTCGTTTTGCAGTTTCATCATCGTTAGTTCAATGAGTTCCCTAAAAGTTTCGTCTTGCGTTTGCATTTCCCTTAGCACGATTATAACATCGGGATTTAAGGTTATAATGAAAAGGGCTAGACCGCAGTAAACGGTATCATCGCTCTTAACTTCTTCTCACAAGTCGAAACAGGTAGATGAATCCTTAACTGCCTCTCCTGTCCTTCGTGACTCCAAGAATAAAATACTTGCTTTCTTTAGGTCTCTCGCAGATTCTTCGTAGTTGCCAATCTCTTTGTAAGTTCTGCCTCTGTTTCCGTAAGCATCAGCCAAATTCGGATTCAACTCGATTGCCTTGTTGTAATCCGTAATTGCACTCCCCAATTGGTTTAGTTTCGCGTAAGCAATACCACGATTGTTGTAAGCATCCGTATAATCCGAGTTCAAGTCGATTGCCTTGTTATAATCTTCAATAGCCTTTTCTGGTTGGTTTATTTCTGCGTAAGCAATACCACGATTATTATACGCCACTGCATCGTTTGAATTCAACTCGATTGCTTTATCGTAATCCTCAAATGCCTTTTCATATTGATTTGATCTTCTATAGGTAACACCTCGATTGCCGTATGCAATAGCAAATTTCGGATTTTTTTCTATTGCATTGCTGTAATCTTCAATTGCCTTCGCATATAGGTTTAATTTCATGTACGCATTACCACGATTGTAGTAAGCCTCCGCATCATTCGGATTCAACTTGATTGCCATGTTGTAATCATTAATTGCCGTTTCCCGTTGGTTTAATTCACCATAGGCATTACCACGATTATTATATGCCTCAGCGAAATACGGCTCTTTCTCTATGAAGCTATTCAGGAAGGTTAAACACTCTTCATATTTCTTGTTTCTATGAGACCAATATGCAAAGCCCCACAACAACTTCAAACTCCTTTCTTTTTCCAACGATGTGAGGGCCTCCTTAAGCTTTTCAATCTTACGCTCTTCTATGGGATATTTCTCCTCCACAACTGCTGTTTGAACCGCATGCATCGAGCACAATTCCCGCTCTATTCCAAGGAAGAACTTCTTACCGATGCTTTTTAAGGCGTAATCGAACTCCGATAATTCTCCTCGAAATATTTCATCATAAATTTTCTCAAGCACCGCGAAATCTATTGCCGGAACTGCCCTCATAGCAAGCGCAATGCT
>CAZOEM010000729.1:1435-1781 GCA_964578735.1 uncultured Halobacteria archaeon
ACATTCTTATCACTTGTACTCAACCTTCCCTCGCTCTCTAAGAAGTCCAAATGTTCACGTCAGATCTCGAAAGAGTCATTTGGAAGTGTTTTCAGGTCTTCCACTGTTAACTCCGCCTTACCTCGCTCTTTTGCTGTTGCAAATAGTGAAATCATGTAAAAAGGGGTGCCGTCTCCTACTTTAAGAGATCTTTCCTTAACGCCATCAACAGAAAAACCAAAATATGCAGAACATTTTTCAATGAGTTCAAAACTCTTGAAATCATCTAATTTTATCTCTTCAGGGTATCCTCTTCAAATTAATTGGTAACTAAGGCTTTACTTAAAAATCAACGACTTGTTGTTAC
>CAZOEM010000730.1:0-1774 GCA_964578735.1 uncultured Halobacteria archaeon
TCTTGTCTTGTGAAATGAATTCCATATTTTGGTGTAGATTCATTTTCATTGTAATCTTTTGGATTAAGAACTTTAACAACACGAGAATCAAGAACAATATCACCATATAATCCTTGAATTGCATAAATATAAAGAGTATCATCCTTTGGATTTATTGCTTCATTCCATCCCGGGGACATTATGTTAACCATAGGTCCACCAAGGACAAGAATCCGATAAGTCTTTTGCCTATAATCACCTTCCACATTCTTACTGGATATCTCAATATGGTTTTCACCATAATAGGTTTGTCCTCCAATATTTTCCACCTTAAACTTATTATCATCATACCCCAACTCTGTTGGCCAATGAAGTCTTCTTGCGGGGAAATAGTTACAAGAAACCTTAAGAACATTACTTGCAAGTAAATAATCCTCTAATCTCCCCTGTAATCCCGTAATAAATCCAGGCACGGTATCTACCGTGTCAGTAATAGCATATATGCTATGTGTTGTAATAACACTGTCTAAATGAATCACAGGCGGGTCTTCAAGGGCTTTCAGATAAAAATCGTATCTTTTAGGTGCATCAAAATGATATATTGGATCAGAATTCGTTAGTACTTCCGCTTTATATGATGAACTAACAGAGTTTATATTTTGGCTTCTTAATCCTACTAAAAAATCGTAGTTATCACTAAGATTATCCCAGAGCAATAAAGATGCACTACCCTTTGCAACCCAATCCCACTTAAACCAAAGTGCGTAAGCTCCAACCAGTACCCATGATGTGTTCAATACTCCAGGCTCATAAATACCATATCCCGTCCAATCACCCGAGTAGAGGAAATTTTTTCCTCTTATTGAAACAAATTTAGTCTGTCCAGCCCCTGATGTCCCAACATTTTTTATAAAAGAACTCATGTAAGAAACATCTGGAATTGCTCCCCTCGTTGGTACAAGAGGAGTGTAATCTTCAAGAGTTGTTGCACAAATTAACTCTGTAATAGTTGTTACCTTGATATAATCTCCAATGGGTGTATTCTTAAATATCGAATTATCCACAATACTGAATATTTTCGGAATCATCCCTTCAACTGAAAAAAGTCCACCCTCGCTTCCTAGCCACCCTCCTACAATATTATTAATTTTGCGAATAGCCTTCCCAAGTAACCATTCTATAGGAAGGATTATTGGATGCCAATTACCCAACACCATAATCCATAAATCTCTATAGAATGGTGTGGCCCAAAGAGAACCAAGATGCGGACTATCTGCTGTAATAACCTTCGCTATATGAGGGATTAAATCTGGTCTTTCTTTCAATGCTTCTCTTGTAGCTAGTCCACCAAGTGAATGGGAAATAAGAATTACTTGCGCATCTGGGTCACTTGCCCAATCATTTCCATAATATTCCTTAAACACCTCAATTATTCTGTGAACAAGCTCATCTCCCTGCCCCTCATATGGCGAAGGATAATTTTCTGGGTCAGGGTCAACACTTCCCCACGGGTCATCCATATTTATTACCTCAAGAAAGGTCTTGTTGGGATAGGCATTCATATCCGGGGTGGTATAAGTCTGAGTTAGTCCCTGTGAAACTTCATACTCGTGCCATGCTTGAACTATAGGAAGCATATAATTAAGGGAAAATTGATAAGTTGGTGAATCCCCAAAACCAATAATGGAATCAGTCTTAAATCCATTTGGTAATTTATGATAATCAGCACCCCAAGTAAGGGCATTGCTTCCCAATCCATGTATCCATAGAATTGGATAAGGTTTATATGGTTCTG
>CAZOEM010000731.1:0-1773 GCA_964578735.1 uncultured Halobacteria archaeon
GTGTAAATGCATCATGATAACATTTTAGGAGGAAACTACATCGGTTTTTGGTGTAGATATAATATTATTTCCGTCACCTATGTTTTAACGAGTTCACGATCTAATAGCGTGTTGATTATTTGCTCCACTGTCCGATGTTCCGCTTCTGCCTGTTTCTTTGCAAGCTGGTAAATCCGACTGTCCACAGGCACTAAAAATGTGCGTTTCTGAATGTCAAATTCCATCTCCTCCCCTTCCATTTCAGCCCAGTAATCAGCAGCGGAGTGGGTATCCCAAAACTCGCCTGCTACTTCAGCACTATTAAAGTGCTCTGGAATTGTGTCCCTTCTTTTACTCATGTCCATATTTTCAGACATTAATAGTAAGTTATATAAAGTGCTATCTACATAATTACGATTATGGAAGACGAAACATTGTTCATCGAATTTTTCGGAACAAAGAATCCCGTGTTAAAAGTGCTGGACTTTTTTATAGACAACGAGGCGTTCGACCATTCAAAAACGGATGTTGCAAAGGGCGCAGGCATCAGCAGAGCGACTCTGTTCAATATATGGCATATATTAGAGGAGAATGGCGTTGTGGTAGCGACAAGAGAGGTTGGTAGGGCTAAGATGTTCAAGTTGAATACGGCAAACCCTATCGTAAAGAAGTTTATGGAGTTGGATAATGCAATATCGGATTTTTATGCGCCACCGATTGAAAAAGAGATGTTGGTAAAGGCGTAGATTAAGGTGGGCATCACTTATCCCTCGCAACTTCTCGCACTGTTAACGTGCTCAACCCCAAATCAGAGAAAACGCCAAAAATACCGGTAAACGCAAGCGCAAAAGATATGCGAAGCATTTTCCGCGAACCTTTTTTGATAAAACTTTTCCTAAAAGTTTTGTAAAGGCTTTTGCAAGCAAAAAGGGTTTATACCAAAACCTTCCGCACCTAAATAGCGAGCAGTGTACATCACGAAGAAGAAGCCTAAGACGTAGCTTGCAATTTGGGAGATGAGCAATACGCCTGTGTTCTTCGCGATTCGTTGGACGGTGTTCATATTATCTTTACGGAAAGGATGAAAGGCAAATGGCTAAGGGCAAAAGGTTTTCGACCGTGCCGATATCAATTTTGAATTTGGAAGCATACTTGATATTTCTATACATCCTTTCTCTATCTCCTTAAAAGTTTCTTCTTGGATATATCCTATTTCAAATTTGCAAAATCTCCGGTGTTTGTTATTCGATAGATGTAAACCGCAAGGTCTTTACCCTTTTGCCAAACTCTAAGTTCCTTAAATTTGAATTTAGGACCTCCTTTACTCATTACCCTTTCGCCCCTTGCCTCTTGTCGGACATTTTTTAACCACAGATTAACACAGATTACACGGATTTATTCTTGCATACAACCGCTTTATTCTTCCCCCTTAGCTTTCAGCTCATCTATCATGAAAACTAAACTCATAAGCAAGCACATCACTATCAATCGTTAGTTTCATCGGCTACACCAGATATTTCCTCTCTCTCATCCTTCTAATCTCTACGGTAGGGTCCAACGGCTCTTTCAAGTCCCTTGCTATCTTTTTCTTTTGTCAATAATAGTTCACTATTTGCTCTATCAAAAATCAATCTGAATCTGCTTATAACATCCCTACCAAGTATAGAAGGAAACCTAAGTATCATCTCAACAGGCTTCTCACTGACGTATGCTATGTAAACTCCCTTAGCGCCAGTTGTTTTCTCCTTAACTTTTTTTTGACAGCCTTTTCAGGTCAGTATCCTCGTCTATTAC
>CAZOEM010000732.1:0-1771 GCA_964578735.1 uncultured Halobacteria archaeon
AAAAAGGATAACTATGCCGCCGCCAATAATAATGGACTTTATTCCGTTTCTTACGGAATCGCTTCCGAGTGAAGGGCCAACAGAGCGTTCTTCTATGATTTTTACCGGGGCTGGAAGAGCACCGGCTTTCAAAATCACCGCAAGGTCTTTTGCTTCATCTGTCGATGAATTTCCAAGACTTATCTCGGAACGTCCACTTGGTATTCTTTCCCTTACGACAGGAGCTGATTGAACGATATTGTCCAGTACTATTGCAATTCTTCTACCAACATTAGCACCCGTAATCGCAGCCCATTTACTTCTTGCTTTTCTTGTCATCGTAAGGTCAACTTTCACGCCCATTGGGTTGTTTGAAGTTCCAATTCCGGCATCGGCACTGAGGATTGCTGAGCCTGTTAATACCGGTTGAGCGTGGACAAGGTGAAGAGGAAACATTTTTCTTCCCTCAACTTCCTCTGCTTTTCCCCAGAGAAATGTTCTTTCGTGCGGTATCAAATTTTTAACATCTTTTCTTGCCAAATAGTCCTCTACGGTTTTCTTGAAGTCATCAAGAACATAGAAATCATTTCTCAGTATCTCTATATTGGAAAGAAGTGGATTTGACTCTAAACCTTCGGAATCGGGGGAAATACTCTTTGACAGGTATTCATCGATTTTTGTAAGAAGGTTTTGCTGCAAATCACTGTTTTCAACCAATCTAAATTCCAAGAGAGCAGTTTTTCCAATAATTTCCTTTGCTCTTTCTCTGTTCACGACACCCGGCAACTGTATTAAGATTCTATCATTTCCCTGTTTTTCTATTGTTGGCTCTGATACTCCAAACTGATCTACACGGTTTCTAATGATTTCCAATGCCCTATCTGTTGCACCTTTTTTCTCTTCATCCGAGAGTTTCGATTTGTCTACTTCAAGGACAAGATGCATTCCACCTTTTAAGTCCAAACCAAGATGAATCGCTCTATCAGCGAGTGTTTTCCTCTGGTGCGGATCAAGATTTGCCAGATTTTCCTTTGTCATACTGGAATAACGAAAAGTATAGGACAATTGAAATAAAGCTGCTGCTACAACAATGAAGAAAAAGATGAATTTCCATCTGAGATTTTTTTTCATAAATTAGACCTCCATCCAAAACATTTAATTCATACCTTTAAATAAGTTTTCTATCTGACGGGTCTTATTTGAAAATCGGTTTCCCTTTGCCTATGATTTCATTGAGGGCATTCTTGAAGAAGTTTACTCCGCCGGTTTTCTCGAGAGGGAAAGTGTCTTTATAATACTTCCAGGATTTTCTAATCTCATCGCCAATCAGTTGGGCAAGATTTCCTTGCTTTAAACCGATTTCAACCTTGTCTCCATGATACAAGAGAATGTCTTTAACAAGAGAACGTGCAAGTCTTTTAGCCTCTTTTTCAGTTTTTTGCTTCTCTGTTTCAGGTTCCTCTGTGATTGTTTCAGCTATTGGAGTTTCTTCGATTGCAGTTTCTGGCTTTTCTTCAAGGATAGATGTTTCTATAGGAGAGGTCTCACTCGTGATTTCCTCGGTTTGCTTTTCCGGAGTTTCGATTTCTGGTTCGGCTACAATTTCTTCTTCAACTGCCGTAGGCTGTGCAGTGGTAGTTTCTGCTGGTTCAGGTTTTTTCTCTTTTTCCGAAATATAGGTTTGCTGTAACTTTTCCCACAATTTTGTTCTTTCTTCTGTTGGTGGGGTTTCTGTCTCTTTGGATTCCACAGGGGTTTCAGACTCAACCGCGGTGGGTGTTTCTGTCGGTTC
>CAZOEM010000733.1:0-1768 GCA_964578735.1 uncultured Halobacteria archaeon
TAATTGTGGATCATTGGTTGTGCTAGGGTATGGGCTATTTGGTTCTCCTAAAATTTCCTTTCAAAAAAAATTGGATATGAGAAGTGGGTTATACCCTTATCACTAGAAAATTCGATTGTGCCATTCAAGGGCACAATTACATAATTTGCTTTAATTGTCATAGTTCCCCTCCTTTTTTCTTCCATTTTTTATATATAAATTTTGTATAACTTCCATCTATTTTATTCTTATCGCTTTCACCTCTTCCCGGGTAAGCAACTTTACACATTTACCCATAGAAGAATAATCTCCCTTCTGTGTTTTTTAAAAATACCAGGTAACTTATATGATAACTCACCCGCTATATCGAAGGTTTTGGGTAAAACAACAAAATTTCTTCACTCTCGTTATGTCCCTTGCTTCTTTTGTCAGCAATTTTTGCTGCCAGCAGGCTTACAAAAATATTCATAATCCAAAATCCCATACACCAACTCATCATGAAATTTATCATCCCAGAATCTTGCTTCTCTATGCCTTCCTTCAAATTTAAATCTATTTCTCTCAAAGAATTTTATGCTGGATTCGTTGTATTCAAAAATAATAGCATAAATGCGATGTAATCTCAATTCGCAAAATCAATATTTAAGTAAAATTTGGAGAGCGTCAGTGGCATATCCTTTTTCCTGCCATTTTTCTTCTCCGATATATATAGATACTTCTCCATGTCCTTCCTTCCAGTTAATGAGGGTTAAACCACAACACCCTATCATCTCTGAGGAATCCAATTTCTCAAGGATAAACATGATGTTTGTTTTGTCTGTTAAAAGAGATGATAACCACCCATTTTGGTTCAACATATTTAATGGACGATACTCTCTGGTATATGCCCGAATATGTGGGGCATTTCTCCAATCACGAAGTTTTGATAAATCAACCTCTTCTATTTGTCTTAGTCTCACATGCTTACCTTCTAACATTATACTCCCCCTTTTGTTAAACTATCTCCCGAATTATCCACTCATCTTCTTTTATATCTTTCTTCGCCTCTCTTCCAACAACGCTATACATATCTCATAAATTCCTAGCATAATCCAGTGCCTTTACTTGTTGATTCATCTTGACATTCCCTTTCACTCCATGCTCTGCCAGTATGTCAAGCATTCTCCTCAAACTAATCCCGGATAATTCCGCAGCTTCTCCAAGCGTTATCTTCCCCCTCTTATAAAGCTCGACCACATACCACATCACACCGAGCTTTATGAATTGTCTGATTGCTGTTGATTCGTCCACATCTTCAAGCTTCGCCCTGTATGACACGCCCTTCAATATATCCTCGGTCAGATGGACCCTCTTTTCTATCATTATTCCACCTCTCTTATTGCTAAATAATATTCTTCATCGGAAATCATTTCTTTCAGTTCATTAATATAAGTTTCTGCCTCAATCTTTGACAAAACCTTCTTCTTAAAAAGATGAACAATAAGGACGGAAGGCGTCAAGTATGGGATGTCTAACGCATCGAGTATCTCCAAGAACTTGCCATCATCACTTGAAATAGCATCAACCTCTCCAGATTTATACAATCGGAATACATCTGCTTCTCCACCTCTTATTCTCAATCGATCTATCATCTCATCTACTTCCCCTTTTTCTTCAATTTCTCCGACTTCTAATAATCCTTTCTTTAAATTCTCCTCGATCAAAAAATCCAAACATCCTTTTTGTATAACTTATTTTGTATTTGTTTAGCTCACTTCAAACAAAGCTCATTGACGAGCAATTTTTTGAG
>CAZOEM010000734.1:0-1766 GCA_964578735.1 uncultured Halobacteria archaeon
AGCCTTTGCATTGGATAAAACTTTCTCAACAACATATCCTGATAAAAGGTTCAATATCCTTTTCAGCTGGCTCGGTCCATTCTCTGTTTTTGGTGCAGAAAGAAAATAGCGATCTCCAAAACTATAAAAAAATATGAAAATTAACAAAATCAAGGGAACCAGGGATATTTTACCCGAAGAAATCGATGCATTTACTACAGCAGAAAATATCCTCAGAGAAACGATGGACAAATACGAATACAGAGAAATAAGGACTCCAATCTTCGAACACAGCGAACTCTTCATCAAAACAACAGGTGCAGCGACAGACATCGTAAAAAAAGAAATGTACAGTTTCACCGATAGGGGAGGTAGAAATATTTCTCTCAGACCGGAAGGAACACCTTCGGTTATAAGAGCTTACCTTGAGAATAGTCTCGACAAGAAAAAACTCTTCCAGAAGTTCTTCTACTACGGACCGATGTTCAGGCAGGAAAACCCGCAGTCTGGCAGATTACGTGAATTTCGGCAGTTCGGAATCGAAGCTATTGGAAGTAAATCTCCTCAAATCGATGCAGAGACCATTATACTCGGAATAGAAGTTCTTAAGAACATCGGATTGGAGAAAGTCGAACTTCACCTGAATAACATCGGTTGTGAGAAATGCAGACCATCATATGAGTCCGGCCTCAAATCATTTCTCCAGCCAAAATTGCCTTTGCTCTGTGACGACTGCAAAAAAAGATTTAACACGAATATCCTAAGGGTTTTAGACTGCAAAAAACAAAGTTGTAAAGAACTGACAAAGGATGCGCCCAAACCTGTAGATTACCTCTGTCAAGAATGCAGCGAACATTTTGCTCAGGTTATAAATCTTCTCAAGAAGAGCGATTTATCTTATATACTAAATCCTCATCTTGTAAGGGGACTTGACTATTATACAAAAACAGTTTACGAGTTTATATCACCCATATTAGGAGCACAGGATGCAGTGGGCGGAGGAGGAAGGTATGATAAAATGATCGAGTCTTTCGGCGGGTCAAGAATCCCGGCGATTGGATTCGCCTGTGGAATGGAAAGGATTCTTCTTGCTGCCCAAAAACAGGAAAAAATAAAAACACAGAACAAACATCCAAAATGCTACATTGTAACAATGGATGCGAAATCCGATGAACAGGGTTTCCTGTTGCTCGGCAAACTAAGAAAATTAGGCATTCGCTGCGAAAAGGATTTTATGAGCAAAAGTCTTAAAGCACAGATGAAGGATGCAAATAAACTCAAAGCAGAATTCGCTTGTATAATAGGAAGTGATGAAATCGAAAAAAACGAGGTAACTTTGAAGAGAATGGATGATGGAACTCAAAAACGAATTGCGTTCTCGGTTGATGAAATAAGGAAAGAAATAGATAATGGACAATAACCGAAAAACACATAATCCTGTAAACCTTTCAACAACAATGAGAACACACACCTGTGGAGAACTCAGAATAAGCCAAAAAGACACTAATGTAACGCTAGTTGGCTGGGTTAACAGAAAGCGCGACCATGGGGGCTTAACTTTTTTTGACCTGAGAGACAGGTATGGTGTTACCCAAATTGTGATTCATCCTGAACAAGAAAACACCGCCGATATAGGATTTCAAATAAAACCCGAATATGTAGTATCCGTAACAGGAACTGTCAGGAAAAGGCCCGATAATATGTTTAATCCTGATATGGACACAGGGGAAATCGAGGTTTATGCCGACAAAATAAAAATTCTCGGTCCATCTTTGACACCACCTTTC
>CAZOEM010000735.1:0-1763 GCA_964578735.1 uncultured Halobacteria archaeon
CTAAAGAAAGAACCTGTGCTAAGAAAGTTCTCTTCGAGAAAAGTTGTTCTTTCCGCAAACGCTTTATTTTTAAGCATCACAACCCTCTATAATAAAACTCCTTCTTTCGAGTCGAGCATCCTCCTCTTTAAACATCCCCCTCACATCCACGATTATTGGCTTATCATTCATGAACTTCTTCACATTTTCTAATTTCATCATCTTGAACTCATCATGCGCCACAGCCACAATTACACCGTCCATTTTAATTTGCACATCCAAATTATCCAAAGCCTTCACACCAAACCCATCTATCTCCTCCTTGCTGAGTAAAGGATCATACCCATATGCCTCTACTCCAAACTCCTTCAACTCTTTCACTATCTCCTTAACCGGCGACTCCCTCGTATCACGATCTGCGATCGGTAATGCGTGATCGGTGATGCGTAATCGGGAATCGGGAATCGGGAATCCGTGATCAGTAATGCGTGATCAGTAACGACGTAATCCGTGATAGGTAACATATACTTCCTCATTTTTATACTCGTCACCCATTACCCTTCACTCGTCACCCTTTACTTTTTACCCATTTTTGCCTCTTAAGTGCTTTATCAGCCCGAGCAGCATCTTTCTTATCCGCACAATGCTTCCGTTTATCTCCTCATTCTTGAGGAATCCCAATTCTTTTGATAACAGCAGTTGCGTTTCTAATTCAGCAAGAGAGCCTAAAGATATATAAAGGAATTATTTGAGACACTAAGCTAAGCCATAAGTTTCTTCTTTTGGGAAATCTGCCGTTAACTTGTATATCCCTTTTACCAGGGTCATCGCTTCTTCCCAAACATCAAGATCCTTATGAGTCTTCATTCTGTTGGGTGATGCGTAATGCGTAATCGGTAATGCGTAATGCGTAATCGGTGATCTGTGAGATAATAATATGAAAGTTTTTCATTCTTATACTCATTTCACCGATTTATTTTAAATCACATAAGTTTATGGCTTCCAAACCTTTAACCATCCTACCCTCTCAAAGTCGGGGTCGTTTGTTGCGATATTCGTTATTCCATATCTTTTCATCGTTGCAACATGTATAGCATCATTCGACAATAAGAAGTATCCACTTATAACTTCCACGAGTTCCTTACACTTATATTCTACCGGAAGAATTTCCACTCTTAAATTCTCGAAAAGTTTGGTTACCGCATCAAAATTCACAAGTCCAATCAGGCTTGGCTCTCGTTTTATCTCTCGTACTACTCTGTGTGGTTTTATTCCTCTCAGCCGGAAAAGCTCCGATTTTATGTAATTCAATAGAACCTCAGAAAGTACTACATCATTTACATAGCTTTCGTATTCGACACTTTCAACACCTTTGAGGAAATTCCTGGAAGTTCCTCCGAAGAGGTTATGTCCTGAGAGATGGTATGTGATTATGTTAGAGTCTATGAATACTTTCGAGCCCTCTGAATGTCTTCAAGTTTCAGTTCCCTCATGCTGTTTCACTCACCGTTTTCCGTCGTTTCTATTATCTCCTCAATTATCTCATCGCTCAGCTTTGATACCGCATACGTCTTCTCTACCATTGAGATTGGAACCTCTATTTCCACTTCTTCTCCCGCCTCCAAATCCAACTTCCCAAAAGGTTTCAACATTTCATTCTCATACCTTGCCTTTACTTTTATTCCCATATTTATCACCAAGATTAAATTTATCTTCGCACTTAAAAATCTTGGCTCTCTGGTATCTCGCGTGGTACTTAAATATAATTAAAACAAGCAGTTATA
>CAZOEM010000736.1:0-668 GCA_964578735.1 uncultured Halobacteria archaeon
GTGGTAGAGCGCGTTAGAAAATCAGGTGGCAACCCCTGCCCTCCAGTAATAGTCGGAGTAGGATTGGGTGGAGACTTCGAAATGTCCGCAATACTCGCTAAGAAATCACTCACAAGAAATTTTGGGGAACGTAATCCGAATCCTAAATTCGCAGAAGTTGAGGTCGAACTACTTGAACGCATAAACAAACTTGGCATTGGACCTATGGGTCTTGGAGGCAAAACAACTGCTCTGGAAGTTTTTATTGAGTATGTGCCATGTCATATAGCATCAATGCCCGTAGCAGTGAATATGAATTGCCATGTTGCAAGACACAAAGAAATTACATTGTAGAGTGAAAAAGAGTACGAGACACAAGCACATAAAGCAGTTAGCGGCTGGAAATGGAAGATAGAAGAAGGAGATATCCCTCTGAAGAGGAGATGAGATTGCTTTAGTAGAAATTATGGAAAAATACTCGCAATGACAGCCTTTTTTAAATGCAACACAGCATACACAATTAACAAATGACCAATAACCAAATAGAGGAGGAAAAATGGCAGAAGTCTACAAATTAAAAACGCCTTTGACGGATAACGACCTGGAACCTCTCAAAATAGGAGACAAAGTTTTTCTTTCAGGTACGATTTATACAGCCAGGGATGCAGCTCACAAAAAACTTGTGGCAC
>CAZOEM010000736.1:678-1763 GCA_964578735.1 uncultured Halobacteria archaeon
TCAAGGAAGGAAAACCTCTGCCTTTTGAAGTTAAAGGTGCTGTTATATATTTCGTTGGACCTGCTCCGGCAAAACCTGGCAACGCAATAGGCTCTGCTGGTCCTACTACAAGTTACAGAATGGACCCTTATACACCAGATCTTCTTGATGTTGGTCTTAAAGCAACTATAGGGAAAGGTAATCGTTCTCAAAAAGTTATCGATTCAATGGTAAAAAATAAGGCTGTATACCTTGCAGCTGTGGGTGGCGCTGCAGCACTTATTGCTAAGTCCATTAAAAAGGCAGAAATAATTGCCTATGAAGACCTGCGCTCAGAAGCCGTAAGAAAGCTAGAAGTCGAAGATTTTCCCTGTATTGTGGCAAACGATATCTACGGTAATGACCTTTTTAATGAGGGTGTCAAACAATACAAAGAAGAGTGAGTTTAAACTATGAATGAATTAATGGTTTCAGGCAATGAGGCAATTGCCTATGGAGCAATTAGAGGAGGATGTTGTTTCTTCGGTGGGTATCCAATAACTCCATCTTCAGAAATAGCTGAAGTACTCTCGTCTGAACTTCCAAAAATTGGAGGAAAATTCATTCAAATGGAAGACGAAATTGCAAGTCTCGCAGCTGTCATTGGCGCTTCAATAACCGGTCTGAAAGCAATGACTGCGACAAGCGGTCCAGGTTTTTCCCTTATGCAGGAACACCTGGGTTTTGCAATTATGGGAGAAATCCCCTGTGTAATTGTAAATGTTCAAAGGGGAGGTCCATCAACAGGTTTGCCCACTCTTCCTTCACAGGGAGATGTGATGCAGACAAGATGGGGAACTCACGGAGATCATGAAATAATTGTACTTTCCCCTTCGAGCATTCAAGAGTCTTATACTCTTATCATAGAAGCCTTTAATCTTGCCGAGGAGTACAGAACACCGGTTATATTTTTGTCGGATGAAGTAATCGCACACTTGAGAGAAAAACTGGTGATTCCCGACGATAGCGCAATAAAAATAGTCACACGAAAAAAACCTTCCGTGCCACCAGAAGAGTATAACCCATATGATACTTCCTTCGGAAAAGTCCCTCCGCTTGCTGATTTC
>CAZOEM010000737.1:0-1757 GCA_964578735.1 uncultured Halobacteria archaeon
GAAGAACGTCGGTAAAACAGTAAATACCTCATATGTAGAGCGGTTTAACCTCACGTTGAGGTGCTGTTTGTGCTCTTTGAGAAGGAGAACACTGGCGGCAGCGAAGAAAAAAGAGGAACTTGAAGGGCAGATGTTTCTTTTTCAAGTCTTCTATAATTTCGTCAGGCCACATATGAGTTTGACGCTCGGCAAGGGCAAAGGGAAGCAAAAACGCACTCCTGCAATCGCTGCTGGATTGACAGACCATATATGGACCTGGGAAGAGGTGCTTCTTTACCATCCGGACTACTCTCGTTGAGTCAAAGTCAAGTAGAAGACCGAAGGAAGGTGTGAGCGTGAGCTATCGCGAATTTTTACTGCTTTTTAACTCTGATTCAATCTATGGCTTGTTGAAATACTAATTGATACTGTGTATCAAGATATTTTTATCCGCTTCTTAGTTTTGATTGATTGTTCTTCATCCTGTCAATTAATTAACCCAATTTAAAGGGGGGAGCACCGGAAAAAGTGATATGCTGCAAGGGATTGTTAATGAATATGGGAGCCAATTGTTCCGTTAAAACTTGTAGCTGGTAGTGAATTGATAGATACCAGCGCAGTAATCGATACGGGTTTCAATGGATACCTGAGCATCTCTAAAAACTTTCTTAAACGATTGGATTGGTATTTTATCGGGTATGAGGAATATGAACTGGCTAATGGTAAGAGGTTTAAGGAAGAAGTTTATTTTTAAAGGTAGTATAGTGTTTGATAATGAGGGATATGATGTTTTTGTTGTTGTCACCGATTCCGAAGATACATTGATTGGAACAAAACTGCTAAGAGAAAAAATATTAACGATAAATTTTAGCTTGAATAGGATAGAAATTGTTGATGCTGATGCAGAAACTTTTGATTGTGGTTAAGATTATTACAGAAGGAGCAGCAAGAGTTCTAAACATGAATTTTTTGTGGCTGTGGCGCGTGAGGTATTTAATTTGGGATGAAGCCTGGGGTGAAAGAACCTTTTTATAGGCTGAAACAATTTAGTCCTTACATGGAACAATTAAGCTATCGAATCGTAATGAGAAAAGAGCCTGAGGGTGGCTATACGGTAATGGTTCCTTCTCTTCCCGGCTGTGTCACGTCACATACGGTGATACCGTAGAAGAGGCGATAGAAAATGCAAGGGAAGCTATTGAGTTGTATATAGAGAGCTTGAAAGCGCATGGAGAAGAGATACCAAAAGAGATTTACCAAAGGGAACTCTACTTGAAATTTTAAAGCAAGCAGGTATAAGTAAGGATGAGTTAAAATATCTAATATGAACGAACGGAGAGTCAGGATCATTAAGGAATCAGTGGTGGGTAAAACGTTTGGCATTCTCAAAGTAAGCGAGGATGAGTTAGAGGAAGCATTCGGAGAGTTAGAGGATGAATGGGGTTTTTGTTGACTCAAATGTGATAATACACCACCTCGATGGAAACAAAAAGAAACGCAAATCCTGGTTTTATTCAAGAAAGCACCCTTCGGGTGCAAATCAATTGTAGCTAAGGCTAAGCATTGGATGGTTCCAATCAGCTAATTTACAACCAAAAACTTCGTTTTCTGTTGGAGGTCCCTTCTCATACAAGACGAGTGTCATTTTTCTTCCACAAGTTGGACATTTTGGTATGATGAGATATGTTCCGGGTGTGAAGATGTCCGGGTGCATCAGTTAGATATATCAGGCAATTCGAATTTAATTTTTTAGGGGGTAGATAAGGCACAAAATCAAC
>CAZOEM010000738.1:0-1757 GCA_964578735.1 uncultured Halobacteria archaeon
GGTATAACCTGAATGGGAAAGCCGGAATGATGCGATGCGAGAAGTCGGACGGACTCATAGTAGCGATGATGTCGGTGCCTGTGAACGCTGGTAACAGTTGGGAGGATAAAACACCGATTATGCGAAGGGGTCCTGCTTTGGCGAAACTGAAGAACAGGTGAGATAGATGCACAAATCAAGTAGGAAGTCGGCGAAGGTATTTCATGAGAAAGACGCCACGCTGATTGCCGAAAAGGTTTGTGTATTGAAACAGCTTGTTGGAGGTTGGTGGGAAGAGAAGGTTGATCTCACTCCCTGCAATGGGGCAACGCCATCGGAGAGCCGTATACGGGAAATCCGTACGTACGGTTCGATGAGGGGACGGAGGTCGTAAGACCTCCTCCTACTCTGCGAGGTTGGGGCTTGAAAAGAGTAATATATCAATAGAACATATATCACAAGTGGTTGAACATGGAATTTTCCGAGAGTGCTTTGGGTAAAAAGTATTTAGAGTTCTGCGAGTTAAGAAAACATGCACTTAGTACAGGAAAAATGGATTTATCAAACATAGATTGGTCCTACCCAACAAATCTTCTTCCATTAGGCATTTTCATAAAGGAACAACAAGATATCTCGGTTATTCCTCCGATTAACCCCCATGTTTTAAATTATTATAATATTATTACCAAGGGTGAGGCGAGGTATTCTTCTAGAAGAAGCTATATACCTATTGTACAAATACCACCTAACGATCATCAAAGAGGAAAGATGCTTGAACCGTTATATACTTTTGAGAAAGGCCATGTTGGTGGTCATAATGCCTTTAGTTATTTTATTAGCGAGTTAGTTGATAATGTGTATCAACATTCAAAATTCTCAACTGCATATATAATGGCTCAAAAATATGCAAACTTTACAGAAGTAGGTATAATAGATAACGGAATTTCAATACCTAGAGCTTTTGAAAATGCCGGATTTGCATTTGATGATACCAAAGCACTCTCAGAAGCAATAAGTGGATTATCTACAAAACCCGATGCGGGAAGAGGATTTGGTTTGAAAACCTCCCTAAAATTATTAACAAAGGGATTACGTGGAGAATGTTTAATCATATCGGGGGGAGGAGGATTGATAGCAACTGATGTGGAAAAAACATTTTATAAGGTGCATGATTATTATGCATTTGGCGGAACATTAATATGTGCTAGTGTGCCATATACATATAGAGGGGTGAACATATATGACTATATTGAATAATGAAAAAGTAGTATGTCTTGCAGAATACATATCACAAAATTTAGCCTTTAGAGACAGTGCAGATGACTTATTTAATTATATAAATAGTCTTAAAGAATCTAGTATAATAATTGACTTTTCAGAAATTAAATCCATGTCTAGTTCATTTGCACATCAATACTTAACAAATAAAAAAGTGACCAAAAAAGATATTACTGAGACAAAAAAAGCCTTCAATATTATACAAATGTTTGAATTGGTGGAAAGGAGAAACTCAAAATCAAGGGAAAAGAATAATGAACCTTTTGAAGTCCTGAAGTTGATATAGGTGTAAAATAGTGTGAGAGAAATAATAAAAAAGAATTGAAAAAATGATGAAATTACAAGAGCAAGGATGCCCCGCTTCTTTAAAGCGGGGTTTGTGACTTCGGGAGGCTGGCCATAGGTTCATATTAAACTAACACATATCAACAACCATGAAACAAATAGATACCGTGACAAGTATGGAACAATGCCCTTTTTGTGGGGCTCATTTAGTGAGG
>CAZOEM010000739.1:0-1756 GCA_964578735.1 uncultured Halobacteria archaeon
TTAGACGACCATGCAGGGGAAAACGTAAAGCTTGAAATAATTAGAGACGACAAAACAATAATTAAAGAAGTACAATTAAATGAAAACAAGTAACCAAATGAAAAAAACAAAAGAAAACAAAAATTTAAGGAGGAAAAAATGGATAAAGGATCACAAGAAACAAAAAGTGATAAAGGGATTGGAATTTTGCTTGGTGGGGTTGCTGGTTGGGTTATGGCTTTAATGCTAATATCTATAGGTGGTATCCTATGTTTGACGGGTATTGGAGCCATTATAGGGATCCCAATGATACTCGGAGGATTGATGACTCCTTTTATAGGTATTTGGATTGGGGCTACATCTATTAAAGGGCTCTGTCCCTATTGTGGATATGAAGTTTCTTGTAGTAGCAAAATTCCGGGGATTAATTGTCCGTCTTGCAATAAACGAATTATTATACGAGAAAAAAAGTTTTACAAGATTGACTAAAACATTAAGATATTTATACTGTCTTTCTTGCATGGTAAAAATAAAGGAGGTTGCGTATGAAAGCTTTTAAATATGTTTTCTTGGTCTTGTTGTTTGTCGGTTGCCAATCCGATTACGAATCAGCTATTAAATCTTTTGAACAGCATAATTTCAAAGAAGCCAAAAAATCTTTTGCAAAAGTTCCAGAGGAAGATTCCTTATACTCAAAAGCACAAGAGTTTATAGCCCTCTGCAACAACAGTATCTTAGCAGACAGCGCAAAAACTCTGCTGGATAAAGCTTATTCGGAAATAGAAAAGGGGAATCATGAGGGTGCATTAATTTTATTTCAAGCTCTTCCAGAAGAAGATTTCCTTAAGTACAATATTAAAAAGGAATACGTCATATTGCATTGTAAAGGAGCAATAGAGTACAAAAGAAAAAATTACAAACTAGCTTCAAGTTATTTATCTAAGATTCCAAAAGAAGACACTGACGACGATTATTACTCAGAAGTTAAAAAACTCGCGGATTTAGCAAAGGAGAAAATACAACTATGGAGAAAAGACAGCAGCATGGTAATGTCAATAATAAACAAAGAGTTTCAGTACTCTGAAATGTTCGAAGAGCAGAAAAGAGACGCAGAAAAAGCCGCATATCTGCCTAATACAGAACAGGGAGAGCTTCTTCAAGTTTCTTTTATTGTAAGAGTTCACGAGAACCTAATAAAAATTAACAGAAAAATAAAAGGGTTAACAATCCCAACCGAGATTTCAAACGACTCTGTAAAAATTTTACTGGAACAGTCTAAAAAATATTTACAAGAAGCTGTCGATGCCAAGCGAAATTCTTTTTATCTTTTCCTAGAACATTTACAAACACAATCAATGGCTAAGTTAAATGAATCCGCCAGAGAAGGGCAAACTTCCGATAGTTTAAACTATCTGTTTATTAATTATTACAAAAAAACCAAAAACTTCTATACTGCAAAGTCAGACGAAGACGAAACTCCAATTAAGGCTATTCCTAGCAAAGATGTAGAAAAATTAAAGAAAAAATATGGTTACTAAAGATTTTCAAGAAGCAGCTTTGTTTTACGGAAACCAATGAAAAAACCCTTGAAGCCCAAAAATAAGGAGGAGAAGATGAAAAGATGGATAATAGTTATAGTTTTGCTTCCTTTAATGTTGCTTGCGCTAGGTGATAGAGAATATTGTGTACATTTTGGCTCTGATAGCTTGATTGGATATAGGATTTCTCGAGCTAAGACCGATGCTAAAAACAATCCAACATTCTATGCTCTTATGGA
>CAZOEM010000740.1:0-1754 GCA_964578735.1 uncultured Halobacteria archaeon
GATTTTTTATTCTTAAAACACCTGCGACCGAAGAAACCGTAAATGCGAATAAGCATACACCGAAGAAAAATATTGCACCTACCATGACTCCTATCCCTAAGTTGCTGATGCTAGTGAGTTGAGAGAGCATCAAACAAGCAAGAAATGTTGCTGTTAAACATACAGGACATGGAATAGAGAGCCACAGGAAAGTCTTCCGCGAAAGGTCATTCGCACGAGAAAGCCATTCTCTCTTCGTTTTTATACCGAAATAGACGAGCCCTATTGCGATAATAAAGTGCATTGTAACACCGGTTGCAAGGATATTTTGCGTTATATCAGGCGCGATAATACATACCAAATAGCTAAGGATGATCGAAACGCTAAAATAAATAAACGCTATGTAAACCACTTCCTTTCTCTTTAGGTTAGCGAAACCGCATCCTAAGCCGGTTTTTAATGCTAAGATTGCTACACCTATGAGCACACCCAGTGCAATGATAATATTTGGCTCTGTCATGTCCGTTCATCCTCGTTTATATCCAAATTTTTTATTTTAACTTGCTATTCCTTCATCATTCCTTGTTATCTCTCCTTCGTTCATTTTCCATGTCCGCACTATATTTGAACATAGGCAATAGGCACTATAAATACCCTCTGATTTTGATAATAATTATAACCCGAATGAGTGTGAAAGATGCGGAAGTGGGAAAAAGAATTCGTAAAAACGTATCAACTCAAAAATCGGTAAAAATGTAAAAACTGTTTTGTTTGTCTTCCCATTTTTATCACTTATTTTATATAATTGTATTCTCTCTACCCGTACGTATGCAGTTAACACAAACCCGCAACGTCTCTGATGCTTTTTTTCCCCGCATAGCACGCATTCTTTCATTTAATGGTTATTTTTGTTTTGCGAGGATAATAATCTTGGTTTTACATGGCTTTTCTGCAATCAATTACGAATTATCAATTACGAATTACAAATTGGATGCTGTATTTGATCTCCATGCTCCATGCTCCGTTTGAAAACTTTACCGGGATAATATTCTTGTTTTTCGCCGAAGTATCGCGGGAAGGTATTGCTCGGGGATGTGGCAGAGGTGGCGGAAGAAATCATTCGTGAAACTTGTAAAGAGTTTGATATTGAGGTTATAGACATGGCTGTGAATGTTGATCGTGTCCACTTTTTTATCAAAAACCCTTTTAGAAAAAGCGTTTACGGAAAAATGCTTCACAGCCCTCAAAAATATTCGGTTAGCTGGATAGCGAAGCGGATAAAAGGGAGAAGCAGTAAGCTCTTGAGGGATCAATTTCCACAGCTTAAGGCGTGGTGTCCGGGCCAGTTTTATGCAGATTCCCCGAATGGAAATCTGATTTTGCAAAGCAAAATCGGCCAGTATTGGGCGCCTTCTTGCTATCATGGCTCAGTGGGGCATGGCTGGGCAGTGGTAGAGCGGTATATATCGGGGCAGAAGGGCTACGAGAAGACAGACACCGTATCGGTGATGGTTGAAGAAAAGGAGAAACTTAGAGCGCACAAAGCCTGGTACATATTGCTCTATAACAAACTTTTTGGTGGAAACCATCAAAAATAAAAAATCGAAAATCTTTTATATACCTATGGCACATCTCTAATTATAGCGTAGTTTAAGTCATCTGCGGTCGTGCTTAAGTGCAGGCCCTATATTTAAGTACGGGGTATAGTGACTTGCGGTGGTTTCAGTTGTTCTATTCCTAATAACCACTATCTTTCTGTGGATGCTCACGTATGA
>CAZOEM010000741.1:0-1753 GCA_964578735.1 uncultured Halobacteria archaeon
ATAGAAACAGTAGATATGTTAGGGTTATTCATATCATATTAAATATTTGAATTAGCTCATCTATATACGCTACTGATGTCAACTCATAAATGACGTTCGGATTCGTGATATCTAATTCTACTACTATTATGTCATTATCATTAACGCCTTGTTCGTGTAATGTATCCTTGAAGTTTAAGCGTTTTCCTGATGCATGATGAAACAATCCATAATTGACTATTTCACCATTTTTTAAAGGACGATGATGAAAAAGATGATCATCACCTGTAAACATATCTGATATATCAGACAATGGTTTATTATGCGGGAGAGGATGAACCCTCTGGTCTAAGTTTTCCAATAAGGGCATTATTTCTTTGAAGTTTTGTAAGTTCTTCTTCCATTCCATATATTCATCTGCTCTTACGAAATGTATCTTGATTTGATTGTTATTCATTTTGAACCCCCTTCTTTAAAGCCCCAACCAGGCAACCCTCGGAATAAATTTCGGGGCATCCCTGTTGTTTGATAATTACGCACCATATCAATCAACGACTTTGACCTCCAACCTGTCTTTATCCACGGGAAAAAGTTGAACTAGGGACTTATAATGGATATTAAGGAACTCAGCGATCTCTGGCGGTATTCTTATCATAAGAGATTCACCTGACTTGGTAACCAGGACTCTTTTCTCCAGGGCAAAAATCTTTCGCTCCTTTATCTCCTTCTCAATCACCTTCAAAGTCTCTTGGTCAATGTATTCGGAACCACAAGCCGTACAAACTTCTGCGTCCCGTAATCCAAAATCAATGCCGAAAAATTCCACCTCTACCTTTGTCTTCTTTAGACTTCCACCACAACTACATTTATAGGGAACTTCTTCTTCGTTCATGTTTTCACCACAATTTTACAGTAATTGGGTATACTTTCCTTATTTTCTTCTCTTTAAATCTTTGCTCATCATACACTACACTAAAGAACCGGTAGAAGGTCTCTATTAATCTAGTATCCTTTTGTTTCACCTTCTTCCCTTTAACGATGGCATCCTTTACCTCATCCATGGATATCCCCCGAAGCCACATTCGTTCAAGCGCATGCTTACATCGCTTGTGATTCCAATTGATTTTGAGTTCCACATACTTATATTCTTTCTCTTATTTATTAATAGTTCCATTCTGTCCCTTTATTTATAATTTTTGTAAGCACGCTTCTTTGTATTCTCTTGCCATTTTATGCTCGGGATTTATCTTTAATACTTTATCGTAACAGTTTATAGCTCCTTCAAACTCACCTAATTCCTCTAAAGACCGTCCCTTGATAATCCACGCCTTAATATCATTCGGATTTATTGCAAGTGCTTTACCACAACAAGTTAGAGCTTCGTCAGTTCTACCTGACTTCATTAAGCAAATTCCCCGGTTAGACCATGTCAAAGCAGAATTAGGATTTATTTTTAATGTGTTATCGTAACACCTTAGAGCCTCTTCAATTCTATCTAATCTTCTTAAGCACAATCCCTTGTTATTCCAAGCTTTAGAATTCTCAGGGTTTATATTTAATGTCTTATCACAGCAAGCTATTGCTTCATCGTATCTACCTAAATCCAATAGAGTTTTGCTTTTACTGATCCATACAGCCTCATTTTCAGGATATAATACCAATGCACTATCAAAACAACCTATAGCCGCCTCAAAAGACTTCGCTTCAGCATAAGAACGTCCTTTATTAAGCCAATCCGCAGCAGATAATGTTTCCTTTCTCTTTACTGGAGATA
>CAZOEM010000742.1:0-1753 GCA_964578735.1 uncultured Halobacteria archaeon
TAGACTAATTCCGGCTGAAATCACTTATGGTCTTGACCGAATTGCAATGTTCCTTCAAAAGAAGGATTCGGTTTTGGAACTCGAATGGGCAGATGGGGTATTATGGAAACATATTTACGAAGAGAATGAGTACGAATTTTCCGTCTATAATTTCGAGGAAGCAAATGTTGAGCTGTACAAAGAATTGTTGGAGAAATTCAAGAAGGAAGCTCTGAGATTGCTTGACAAGGGTCTCGTGTATCCTTCTTATAACTATGTAATAAAGTGCTCGCATATATTCAATCTACTTGATGCAAGAGGAGCTGTAAGTGTTATCGAAAGAAGAAAATTCATTACTTCTATACGAGCATTGTCAAAAAATGTGGCGAATAAAGTTAAGAGCAGAATAACTGAGGTTAACAAAACTTGAACTCTGAACTCCTGATTGAAATCGGTGTTGAGGAATTACCTTCCTCTTATATAAAACCTGCTGCAGAGCAATTCCTGGCAAACCTAAAGGAAATGCTTGAAGAGGTGGAAATAACATTCGGCAAAAGCGAACTTTTTTATACTCCACGCAGAATTGCAGTCCTTATCAAGAAAATTGCAATGTATGAAAAGAAGAAGAAAAGGAAGATTTTCGGACCCCCGGTTAAGACCGCTTTTGATGAAGATGGAAAACCTACGAAAGCTGCATTAGGATTTGCAGAGTCTTTTGGAAAAACCTCGAGAGATCTTGGAATCTGTGAAAGAAAGAACAAGAAAGTTTGCTGCCTTGAATTTGAGGATGAACCTAAGGCAACAAGAGACATAATTAAGGAACATCTCTCTAAAGTAATCGAGAGTATTTCTTTTCCCAGAAAGATGAGATGGGATGAGTCAGGGTTTGAATTTGCAAGACCTATCAGATGGCTTGTAGTTATCTTTGGCAAAAACTCTTTGAAAGTCAAAGTTGCAGGTGTTACATCGTCCAAAAAAAGCGTTGCTGCGCGTTTTGACAATAGAGCACGCATAAATTTAAATGATGCGCTATCATATGAGAAGATAATGAAGGATAATCATATTATTGTTTCATTTAAAAAAAGAATAAAAATGGTGAAGGATGGGATAAAACATTTGCTTAAGACTGATGAAATACTTGTCAAAGATATGGACCTATTGGAAGAGGTAGCCAATTTGGTCGAATACCCAACCATTTTCAGGGGTAGGTTCGACAAAGAATTTATTGTGCTTCCAAAGGATGTTATTATTGCTGCAATGAAAGAACATCAAAGGTATTTTTCTATAGAAAACGCCGAGGGTAAGATAATAGCTTTTTATTTGGGAGTATCAAATGGCACAGGGGATAACCTCTCTGAAATTACGGTCAATAACAATTGTGTCCTGAGGGCACGCTTGAAAGATGCCAAGTTCTACTGGACAGAGGATTTAAAAAAGCCTCTGGGTGATAGAGTGCAGGAACTGAAGGGTGTTGAATGGCACAGAGGCCTTGGAAGTGTTTTTGACAAGACAAAGCGACTTGTTCTACTTTGTTTGTATCTTTGCAGAACAACCAATCGCGGAAGCGAAGAATCGATTAAAAGGGGAGCCTTGCTTTCAAAAGCAGATCTTGTTACGAATATGGTAAAGGATGGCAAGGAGTTTACAAAACTGGAAGGAATAATTGGAAGAGAGTATGCAATTAAGTCAGGTGAGAAAAAGGAAATTGCAAAAGTTATTGGTGACCACTATCTTCCCCGAAATGCTCTTGACAAATTACCCTCCACAATTGAAG
>CAZOEM010000743.1:0-1752 GCA_964578735.1 uncultured Halobacteria archaeon
AGCAGGAGAGGACATATACC
The DNA here is from genome assembly GCA_964578735.1 of uncultured Halobacteria archaeon. Classification (GTDB taxonomy): domain Archaea; phylum Halobacteriota; class Syntropharchaeia; order Alkanophagales; family Methanospirareceae; genus Methanophaga. The sequence goes on from CAZOEM010000743.1 coordinate 21, forward strand.
TATGTGATGACTGCTTGGCGAGCGGGCATGAGGATCATGATGCGGAGGAGATACAATATTAACTCCTTTCGGAATTGCAAAAGCACTTCTTCTTAAATGCGTCGACCGGGATTTGAACCCGGGCTTTAGGCTTGGAAGGCCTAAGTCATGCCTCTAGACCATCGACGCTTTTTTTTTCATTTAATATTATTGTGTACAAAGTATATTATTTCTTTGCCAAGACTTTCTTGTACGTTTATTTGATCTCGTCTATCAACTGTATAAGCACCTTTTCCAACCCCCGCCGGCTTTTGGCTGCATCTTCTACTATCTTTTTATAGTCCAATGCTTCCTCGTTGATTATACCATATGCATAATTGTCCACAGTGCTTATATTTGCGTATCGGAGCCCCAACTCCTTTGCGAGTGTAGCCTCGGAAGCCATGTTCATTCCTACCACATCGGCATAGTTTCTCATAAAGTTTATCTCCGCTTTTGTCTCTAGCCGCGGCCCCACAGTCTGGAAATAAACACCATGCTCAATGAGTTCTAAGCCCAAATCTTTCGACACTGCTATTAATGTAGTCCGCAAATCCTCATCCAAGCCCGGTGTAACATGCACGATCTCGTCATCATAAACAGTCGGGATATTGTACAGACAGATGTAGTCGTGGGGGACAACTAAAGATCGTGGTGTTATAGCACGCTTTAGACTACCAACAGAAGTAGCTCCTATTATCTTCTCTACGCCCAGCAGCGTAAATGCCGCCAAATTCGCTTTATAATTTATCCGGTGCGGAGGGATATTAGTTGCTTTGCCATGTCTTGGGATGAATACAAGCTCGTCAGTAACGAGCAGATAAGCAGTGCCATACTTCGTCTCCACCCACTTCTCTTTTGCACCTTCAAGTAGCTTCGTACCAAATAAACTTGTCCCGCCAATAATGCCAAGTACCATCTTGTGTTACCCCTTCGCTATCTCTCTGCTATTTTTATTGTATATCTACTGCCATAAATCTTCCCACTCCCTTTCGCCAAGAACCACTTCAAATTCAGTAGCAGAAATAACAGGCTTCTTAAAATGCACAAAATCCTCTATTAACCGCGGGCATGCGGTATTCACAAATGCGTCCACCTTAAATCCCCACAAATTCGCCTCTGTTATATCTTCCATCGCGATTAAATAAGCATCTAACCCGTTCTGTACCGCTTTTAGCATCAAAGCAGTCGCTTCGTTAATATTGAACTGACCGCATTTCAGCCCTATCAAAATCCCAAATGAGTTTGCATCCAGTGCTCGCCCTATCGCGATATACCGTTTTTTCCTCTGTTCATCCGGTTCGTGTATATTTATTCGCATGGAGAAAGGATCAGCGGCAATTACTCGCTTACCCACATATAATGCGAGTCCAATAGGATGAAAGCTGCCAGTACCTAAGAATAAAATCTCGTCACAGGGGACCGTAGCGGAAGAGAAATCGCAGCCCAGTACCTGCCCATCGTATTTCAGGTTCTTCGATTTGCCTATTATCGCTCTCTTTCCTGCTCGGGCAAGCAATATCTTCGCTTCTTTCAATGCATCAACATGCTGCACTGTCGCGACTAATCCAACACAATCACCTTTTAGTTCCGCTATGGCTTTCTCCAGCACGGACTTAATCCCAACATTACTCCGGAGTTCGATGAAAAAAATTCCTCTTTTGTCTTTCTCTTTTAGTACGGGTTTTCTTTCTTTAAGAGAAAAAGTATCTTT
>CAZOEM010000744.1:0-1749 GCA_964578735.1 uncultured Halobacteria archaeon
AGGTTGTGGAAAAACAACAACGCTATATGCAGCACTGGAGAAGATAAACACAATGGATGTCAATATAACAACCGCAGAGGATCCTGTTGAATACAGCCTTGTAGGAGTGAACCAAGTACAAATGCGCGAAGCAGTTGGTTTGACATTCGCCAGTGCTCTCCGCTCTTACCTTAGGCAAGATCCAAATATCATAATGGTCGGCGAAATAAGAGACCGGGAAACTGCCGAAATTGCCATCAGGGCATCCTTGACTGGACACCTTGTACTCAGCACCGTTCATACAAATACTGCTGCCGCAACTATAACAAGATTAACAAATATGGGTGTGGAACCTTTTTTGCTTGCATCAACACTTAATATAGTAGTTTCACAACGATTGCTTAGAAAAGTGTGTTTAAATTGTGCAGAAGAAGTGGAAGTTTCTCCTGATTATCTAAAAAGAGTTGGACTTGATCCAGAAGAATTCAATGGTGTGAAATTCTATAAAGGAGCAGGATGTTCTGTTTGTAACGGCACTGGATACAAAGGAAGGCTGGGTTTGTTTGAAGTGATGACATTATCTTCAAAGTTAAGGGAGATTATTCTCGAGAGAGCATCTACTAACAAGGTTCAGGATGAGACTGTCAAGGAAGGGATGAAAACTCTAAGAGACATGGCAATAGTAAAATTGAAACATGGTCAGACAACCATTGAAGAAGTTCTTAAAGAAACAACTATAAAATAAAAGGGGAAATTGAAAGAGAAAATCGGAACTTTGCTGATAAATTCCAATTTAATCACAGAGGAGCAACTCCAACATGCGCTTGAAGAACAAAGAAAAACTGGTGATAAAATTGGGGCAACTCTAATTGGTTTAGGATTTATCGAAGATAGTGAACTTGTCAAATTCCTAAGCAAACAATTTAGGATCCCTCCTGTAAATCTCAATGACGAGAAAAAGGATGCCTCAATTGTTTCGCTCATAAGCGCGGAACTTGCGCACCGCTATCAAGTTTTCCCTGTAAAAAAGATAGGAAAAACACTTATCCTTGCGATGTCTAATCCCAGTGATATCTATGCGATAGAAGATGTTGGTTTCAATACTGGGCTGGATATTCTTCCACGCGTAGCATCCTCCATTGAACTTAAGAAAGTTCTTAACGAATACTATCCCGTATCCAAAGCTGTAAGCAGCATAAAGGAGTTTGAAGAGGAACTTCAAGATGATTTTGAACTCGTCGATGGAGATTACGAAGAGGACGATGAACAAGTTGATATAAGCAAGCTCGAAGCGTCCGGAAAATCTGCCCCAGTAATAAAACTGGTAAATTTTCTTATAACTGACGCAGTAAAGCGAGGTGCAAGTGATATTCACATTGAGCCCTATGAAAAATTATTCAGGGTACGATTCCGTGTCGACGGTGTCCTCGGAGAAGTTATGTCTCCGCCAATGAGGATGAAAACAGCAATTGTTTCAAGAGTTAAAATTATGTCGCGTCTCAACATCTCGGAACGGCGCATTCCTCAAGATGGAAGAATAAATGTAAAAGTTGGTAATAAGGTTATTGACCTCAGGGTTTCCATTGTTCCTACGCTTTTTGGCGAAAAGGTCGTTATGAGAATACTCGATAAGAGTAGTCTTATGCTTGATATGAAAGATCTCGGATTCGAAGAGGAATCCTTGAGAAAATTTATTCAAGCTATTGAAGAACCATATGGAATCGTTTTAGTAACAGGCCCTACCGGAAGCGGTAAATCAACAACATTATA